>JAYTAK010000575.1:0-1598 GCA_043737515.1 Candidatus Kuenenia sp.
ACTTGCCCCAGGCTATATTCCAAAAGCCTTTCAGGCTTACGTACCTGCAATTTGGTTGAACACAATTCAACACGGCGCACTTAATTTGTCGGTGAACCAGTTTTGTCGGCCATGATTCGAATTGAACCCAAAAATGCCTCATCCCAAACCCTTCCAGGACATCCCGCAATGAACAAATCCTCCCGTCGATCTTTTCTTCGCAAGTCCGGCACAGCTTTCGCCACCGCCTTTGCTGCGCCGATGATTCTGCCGAGTCGCGTGTTTGGTGCGAACGAACGCATTTCCGTGGGCGCGATCGGCGTGCGGAATCAGGGTGCTGGAAATGTGAAACGATTCCTGGCGGCGGGAGCGGATGTCGTCGCCATTTGTGATGTGGATTCCAAAGTGGCTGCGGCGGCTGTCGATATTGTTTCGAAGAAGAATCCCCGCCCGAAAGTCTTTGGTGATTACCGTCAGTTGCTGGAAGAAAGAGGAATCGATGCCGTCGTCATCACGACACCTGATCACTGGCATGCCTTGATGACGATCGATGCATGCAAAGCCGGCAAGGACGTCTATTGCGAAAAGCCGCTTTCACTCACGATCGCAGAAGGTCGCCGCATGGTGCATGCCGCGCGCGAGCACAAACGCATCGTTCAGACAGGATCGCAGCAGCGTTCATCGGCGGAATTTCGGACGGCCTGCATGCTCGTGCGCAACGGGTTCATTGGTGATGTGAAGGAAGTGCTGGTTGGGATCCCCGGCCCGAATCATCCGGGTTCGATTGGCCCGGTTGAGATCGTTCCACCCGAACTCAACTATGAGATGTGGCTCGGCCCGGCTGCGTCGAAGCCCTATCACAGCAAGCGCGTACACTACAACTTCAGGTTCTGGTGGGATTACTCCGGCGGTCAGATGACGAACTTCGGTGCGCATCATCTGGACATCGCTCAATGGGGCCTTGGAATGGACAGCAGCGGTCCGGTGTCTGCCGAGGGAACCGCGGAGTTTCATCCTCAGATGCTGCATGAAGTCACGGAAAAATGTCGCATAACATATTCTTACGCCAATGGCATCCGCATGACGCTCGGACAGGGGCAGGAGGATATTGGGGACGGCACAACCTTCATCGGAACAAAAGGTCGCGTCGCTGTTGGGCGAGGCAAGTTGACGACGGAACCCGCCGAACTCGCCAAAACGTCTCTGGACGGTGCGGAACTGACTCAACTCTATCGCAGCGAGGATCACACAAAGAACTTCCTCGACTGCATGCGAAGCCGTGAGTTGCCGATCTGCGATGTCGAAACTGGACATCGATCGGCGACCGTCTGCCATCTTGGGAATCTCGTCGCGCGCCTCGGACGTCCGGTGAAGTGGGATCCCGAGACTGAAACCTGCCCCGGTGATGCAGAAGCCCAGGCCATGATCGACCGGCCCTATCGGGCACCGTGGAGTCACTAAGGATCGGCGCAATAATAACTGTCGGATTTAAGCGGCGGTGTAAAAGTTATTTGACATAACTCGTTTATACTGCGGGCGGTCGGAATTGATGTAATTCTTTGGCGAGCGGGGGATGTCAATCCCCTGATTGACCGCGTGGACACTGCAAAAATCAGGGG
>JAYTAK010000576.1:0-8776 GCA_043737515.1 Candidatus Kuenenia sp.
GTTTCATTCGGGAAGCTGCGACCGCCAGAACTTCACACCGAGTCACGCGGTGTTTGTCGTTGGTGGATCGCATTGAATGAGGCTCCGGAATCTTCATGTCATGGTCTGGAAGATTCCGTCGCTGCCGCGCGAAGCAGCGTGAGGGCGGCTTCGACCAGCATCTCGCCGCTGCCCGGCTGGACGGTGGAATTCGTGACTTCGTAGCTGCCGCCTGCGTAAGCCGCCCGGTGCGGAACATAGATCGATTCCACCGCGTTCGACAGTTCGATCACGATTGTCGTCCTGAACGGCGACCCGTGTTTGATCGCCAGTCCCAGTTCGACAAACACCTCGCCGGGAAGACAGACAATCGCCACGTCGTTGCCTATCGTCATCACAGTCATGTTGACCGGCAGTGTCTCGCCCACGCCAGCCAGTGAGCGACTCAGTCCCCAGGTGATATGATCGACGGTTTTCGTGTACGGTTCGCGATGACGCAGTTGATCAATAATCAGCTTCTTGTAAGCGGTGACGTGTTCCAGGAACTCCACCTTGCCGCCGTGATTGGCCAGATCCACGAGTTGCACCGAACGTTCAACTTCTTCACGAGTCGCGTCTTCGAGCGGCAACTGCACGACCTGAGACTTGACCGCCAGTCGTGTGTTTTCAACCGGCTTCAGTTGCGCGATCTGTTCGCTGATCGAGGTCCCGATGGATTCACCGATAAAGTCGGCCTTGTTTCTGACGGTCGTCGAAGGATCGACGTGGTTGATATCGCCGCAGCAGCCGGTGCCAAAAATCGAAATGACGTCCGGACCAAACGCCTTGCGGAGCGTGCGCTCGACGAAGAACGGATAGTCAGCACTCCATCGCATGCCGCCGACCGTATCCAGATGCAGCGCAAAGTTGCTGACGATGCCGCGCGTCGTGTTGTCCTGTGGATCGCGAATGGCGAGCAGTGCAATTTCAGGATCAATTGGCCCGGCCGCCCGGACGACTTCAGGATTTGACAAAGCTTGCCACGTCTGCACGCTGCCGTCGCGCATCACGAACCGGCGGTTGAAGGAAACGGGCGTCGCCTGCGTCGCTGAACCAGCCGCCAGCGTCGATGGCCTGGCGTTGGCGTGAGCCTGCACGATGGCTTCCACAGGTCCGTTGATGAGTTTTTCAATGTAGGTGGCCCGCAACTCCTCCTGCTGTTCTTTGCCCAGATACAGATAGAGTTCCTTCATATAGTCCGGTGCGGTGTGCGAGTGTGTCGCCGAGATCCCGATATTGTTTTCCGGGATGCCTGTCTTTTCAGAGACGCGTCGTCGAACTTCACGGGACAGATCGGTGGCGATGCCGATCAGATCACACACGACCACAGCTCCTGCCGTGTCGCCATCACGAAAGACGATGGCTTTGGCCTTGAGCGGATCAATCGTCCCTTCAGCCAGCCGCTCGTGGTAGTACCCAGCCATTGGAAAGCCAACCGGCGGCGTGATGTCCGTTTCGGCCACACCGACGAGCAGACCGCTGCTCGTGTTCGACTCAGGTCGCACCGGATCAGCACCATCTGCCGTCATCGCAACAGACAGGATTAAGCACGCAAGAAGTATCCGAAAGTTGAATTGCATGTGACATTATTCCTAGCGCGGCAAATCCGAAATCCGAAATCCGATGAACTACTGCCAAAAAAGATGCGCGCAAAAAGTACAGTTGTGGGGAAGAAAGGATCTAAGGACTGACTTGAAGATGCAACGATTCCTTCGTCTCGTCCAGATCTGGATCGTCGAAGAATTCAACGTTGGCCGAAACGTGTAGGGGACATCATAGAGGTCGATCAACAGTCCTTCAATCTGCTCCGCATCCAATTTCATCGGAGTGATTCCTGATCGGTGCCCAAAAGCGGACATGAATCAGCCACTCTTCCCAAGCAACGCACCTTCGGCGTCTTCGAGTTCTCCCATCCGCCGCCCGTACCCGTGTGTCTCAATCAACCGCCGAGCCTCCCTCAAATCCTCCTCCACCGACCCCCACGGATATTCGTTCTCCTCCTTCTGCCTTCTGCCTTCATCCTTCTGCCTTCCAAAGAGCCTTGCCCGATACAAGTGAATTTCCGCCAGAAACAACGGCATCGGCCCGCGTTCGGCGATTTCCAAGGCTTCGTCCAAGTCGCTTTGTGAACTCTCGTGTCCCGTGCGGTGGCCGGTGAGACTCCGCAACCAGGCTCGGGTGAGGAGGGCACGCGGGATGTGGTGCGTCGTGCCGGCGCGGCGGAGGCCAGAGACAGCCTTTTCGATTTCAGATTTTGAATTTGAGATTTGAGATTGCTCTATGATCGCCGCGTACAGCTCGGCGCGGCCCAGCGTGAGGTGGTCGAGGGACGCGCTGAGGATGTCCTTTCCGTAGTCGGAAACCCACTTGAGCGTCTGCGTCGCGCGCTGAAAGACGGCGTGGCAGGATTGAATGTAGCCCTCACGCTCTGCGTGAGGTAAGCCGTCCGGCGAGTCAACGCCGCTCAGCAAGGCAACGTCGTCCCGGATGGTTGCGTTGGGCGTGGTGCGGCTTTCCTCACGCAGAGCGTGAGGGCTACTTTGCCACGCGGCACGTTCGGCCGCGGCAAGGAGCAGGTCGCAATACTTGAAGCCCCGCACGGAATACAGCAGCGGGTTGTCAGGCTGTCTCTCGGCCTGCATCTGCTCGGCCTCGCGGAAGAGCGCTTCCGCATCGGCCCGGCGGCCCGTCTGGTGCAGGGCGTCGGCATGGGTCGTGCGAGTCCCCATCCGCCAAAACGCATCGCCGCTGCGGTCGGCGTAGGTCACGCTCCGCGAGGCGTCCCCCACCGCCGCGGCCACCTCGCCCAGCGTCAGCTCCAGCTCGCTCAGGTTGCTGTAGCTGATGGCCGCGCCTTTCCACTCCTCCACCTTTACGTCCATCTCGCCAGACACCCGCATCGGCTCAATGGCCTCGGTCAGCCGGCCCAAGGCACGCAGGCGGAAGGCGGCTTCGTTCAGCAGCCAGGCTTGCCAGACTTCACCGAGCGCGGACGCGAGTCGATTCCACGGTTGCTGGAAGACGCAGGCGATGGCTCCCAAATCGGAACCGACCGCACCGAGTTTGTTCGTGCTGTAGGCTTCTTTCCCGCGCTGGATGCGGGCGTAGTAAACCTCGTCACACGCCTCCTGCTGCAAGCCAGCCTGGCAGCCGTGGGCCACGGCTTGGTAGAGCGGTTGGAGGTCTTCGAGCGTGGCGTCGGGCTTGTCCTTCGTCGTCGTGCAGAGGTGTTCGTAAAGCCGCCGGTGGGCTTCGCGAAAGGCAATGTAGCCATCACGCTCCGCGAGATGAGCCTCCTGGATGCCAGCGTCCGTTGAAGATTGCAGGTGGCCTTCGTTGATGCCTGCGAAACCGGAAGGCTCATCACGCGGAGCGTGATGGCTACTTTTTAATCGCATCGCGAAGTATTCGCGTAACAGCGGATGGGCGTCGAGGGCTCCGTCGACCTGCACGGTGAGCAGATTGATTTCCTCCAGTCGTTTCGTCACAACGGTCCAGTCGCGGGAAGACAGCCCCACGAGTGGCTCGGTGAGTCCGGCGATGACCGGCTCTGCTCGGAGGGCTGCAAGGCAGTCCTTCGACGCGGGGCGGTCGAAGAGGCCGAGCAGTCGCAGCACGGCGAGCTGTCGCTCGCCTTTCTCGCCTTCAAGCTCGAACCATTTCTCGTAGGCTTCCATCGCTTTGAAGGCGTGACCGTATGGTCGAGTCGCATCATTCTGGTACTCGTGGTCGGCATCGGCGAGACGCACGGTGCCGCGTTTAAGGATGTCGCCGTTCCCGGACTCCTCAATCAGCCGCAGATACTGCCCGAGCAGTTGCAGTGTCAGGCCGTGACCACGCACTTCGCGGCTGGTGGCTTGCAATTCCTTGTCGTCGGGTTTGATCGGCTTCGCTCCGGCGTGCGTGGCTCCGTGATGATGCAGCAGAGCCGCACCGGCGAGGTCGGTGAGAGCCGTGAGCGGGATGTCGTCGGCCGTGCGACCGTAGTGTTGCTGAATGTCGGGGACTTTCTCCCGCGTGGTGACAACGCACAGTCCGGCGTTCTGAGCGGCGAGTCCTTTCAGCAAGGCTTCGATCGCGGGGTCCTTGAGCTTTCCCTCCATCGGGCCGGGCGGATACTGCAACGGTTCCAGACCATCGAGCACCAGCAGGCAGCGTTGTTTTCCCACGAGCCGGGCGAGACGCGTGCCACGATCCCATGCGGACCCCTGCGTCGGATCTTTGTCGCCAAAGGCCGCGAGGGCAATGGCGATGAAGATGTCGGCCGAGGCGGCACGCTGGTCGTTGGTGCCCTGGCTGTAGAAGGACCAATCGAAGACACACTCGGCTCCTCGCCAGTTTTTCAGGGCGAGTTCGGCCATCCACGTGGCGACGAGCGACGTCTTCCCCATGCCGCCGAAGGCTCGAACAATGACGACGTTCTTGTGCGAGTTGTTCCAGGCCGCATCGAGCCGGTCAAGATCTTCGTCACGCCCGATGAGCCGCTCGGCGGTGTGATGAAGCCTTGTGGCGGAGATGTCGATGGTTGTTTCCAGCCGTGGCAGGATCTCGACGAGGTCGCGGAGGACGGCGGAGCTGAGTCGTTCTTCATTGAGGAACTGGCCACGGTCATGACCGAGGGCACTGATGCGGGCGTAGTGATCCTTCTGCGACTGCATCTCGGCAGGGCTGTAGACGAAGCGTGGGTCGCGGGGAACTTTCGAGGCATCGAGTTCAAAGTCGCTGGGGCGATAGACGAACAGTGGCCGCTGGTGATACATCGCGAGATACGCTTCCCACTGCGTGTAGGAAAAGCCCGGCTGTGGCTGGCTGAGTTGCGTCGCGAGCGGCGGCAGCTTCGCGGCGAAGTCGGGATATTTCCTGAGCAATGCGGCGACGGCGGGTTCTTCCGGCACGGCTCCGGTGGCTTTGCCGATGAGGTGGATGATGCCGTCGCAGGCGAGCATGTATTTGTCGAGCTTCTCCAGCGTAGTGCCGTCGATGACGCCGAAGTCCTCCTGCACGCTGACATCCAGAGCCGGACGTTTGAGGTCGCTGGTGAGGAGCTGGCGGTACGCGAGGAATTCTTTGCTGACGGCGGAGAGGAAGAGTTTTTTGTTTTCCGTCATAGAGACTTCCAGTGAATGGTGCGGGGGTATCGTAGCGGGATACTCGCGTGGGACGGAAGTGACGGCGTGCTGCGATGTGCGAAGAAAATACGCGGCGGCGGAGCATTCAATCGGCTTCGCATCTCGTTCACCGGAGAATCCGTTCTGCGTGCAGGCGGACCGACTCAGACGCATGCTCGTGAAGCGCCGTGACTTTGGCATGTTGCCTGAGTTCGGCAGGAAGTCTGGCGTCTGCCAGGGCGTTGAGCAGCGCGAGGCAGCGGTCGTCGGTTCGCAGAAGTGCGTCGAGGGCCAGTTGCTGATTGCTGTCGGAGAAGTTGGCGAATGCTTTGATCAGTATCGAAGAGACTGCCGCGTCCTGAATGTCCGACAGGCCGCTGATCGCGCCCATCTGCAGTTCGTCGTTGACGCCTTTTTGCAGATAACGTTCCAGCTTCCTCCGGCTCTGGCTCCAGTCAAGCATTGCGACAATACGAAGCGCGTCGTAGCGAGTTCCCGCCGGAACGATTTCGTCGTCAGCCATGTTGATTGACAGTGCGAGCGTTCGATTCCAGGCGGCTTGAAGTTGAACGTCATCTTTCATCATCGCAGACAATTCATCCTGCGGCCATTTGCCGGACAGACTGATGCCGTTGATCAAACCGCCACCGACGACTACCGCCTGCCAGTGTTGCAAAGGCTGGTCGGGCTGCGGCAAAGACGCGGCCAGGACGCGGCGGATCTGTTCGTCATCGCCGTTTTTTCCGACAGCAATGGCCAAGCGCCAGATCCAGGGAATTCGGCGATATTCTTCCTTACTGCCCGCGTCTTCGGGCAAACCATGAGCCATGAGCGGAATGATGTTCGATGCTCGGTCCAGATCCGCAGCGATGATCGCTTCCCGTTCCGCAGGCGGCTGGCGATCATCGATCAAAAAAGCGGCGATGTCGGCGACCGATTTCAGTGACGAAGATGCTGTCTTCGAATCCTCCACCATTCCGGTCGCCAGCGGGACACCGTCCAGTTGCACCAGATGCAGCGCTCGCAAATCGGCCAGCGCTGAGCGAAGTTCAACGGCTGGACGGATCACGATGTCGGATTCCCCTTCGCGAACGGTCACCGTTCCCAAATTCTGAAGCGCATAGCGACTCCACGCACCGGTCGAACCAACCTTGCCCTTGAGCACGGGTTCTACGCCTTCGATGACGAATGCGTTGCCCGCTACGCTCGCATCACAGGCCCATTCAGCCCAGACATCAAATTGCCGCACACCGGGCGACCTGATTCGCCAGCGAACCATGTCGTCTGTGCCGTGCCAGAATCCAACATTCTGAAACGGCAATTCAAACGTGATATCGCCGCCATAGATTTCAGCCTGCGACGCCAGCAGCGCGATGTTGCCTGTGTTCGGGATTTCGACAACAATCGGTCGATTGCCTTCGATTGTCTTTGGCGGCAGACGCAGCGTCCGAAGAAATGCCCAGAGATGATTCACGTCTTCGGGTGTCGCGTTTTGCCAGAAGCCTTCGGGCATCAGTGATTTGCCGGTGCTGAGGATTTCGTCGATCTCAGAACGCAGGACGCTCTCACGCTTGGCTTCGGCGGTCAGAAAAGTGAGTCCCGATGCGGTCTCTTCCGCAATCAACCCCGTCACAATGCGACCATCCTTCAGCGCTGCCACATACGACTGATAACGTGGATCCACGGCCTTGTTCGGATCCAGCATCGCGATCAGCAGAGATTGGACCGGTTTGCCAGCGTATGGCACGATATCCGGACCTACGACATGTCCGATGTCCTGCAGTCGATGACAGCTCGCACAATATCTTTGGAAGACCTGCCGCCCTTTGCCAGGATCGCCGTTCTGCGTCACCGCCGCCGCGAAGCGATCGATTTCCTGTTGACGGTCAGCGGAAGTGCGACGTTTGAAACTCTTCGCGGCGGCATTGCGGATCGACTCGTCGCCATGTTCCAGCAATGCCTGTTGTTGAGGCAGATCGAGTTCTCCCACCGAGACAGTTCCTGCTTCAATCGCCGCCAGCAGACGTGTCGTCCAGACAGACCGCGACAACAACAGGGCGACGCCTTCTTTCCGCAACCGAGGTTCACGCGAGGCCCAGTCTTTGAGTACTACGTCAGCGACTTCCGGCCTGTTGTCTCTTTTCAATGCCTGAATAGCGGCCGACTGCAATTCCGGCGGCGTGCGAGTTGTCAGCAGCGACGCGAGCGATTCCGAATGGGGCTCACCAAGGAACGGTGCAAGAGCCAACAGCCTGACCGCCGCGATCCGAAGCGTGAGTTCCGAGGCATCATGTTCAGCGACTCGCAATGCCGCATCAATCGCGGGCTTCCACAGTGTTCGAACGTCAGCCGCGCCGGGCGACACATCCTGCGGCGAGCGGCGGCTCCAGGCATCAATGAACTGCGCCAGCCTTGCGAAATGTTCGACTGCGGCTGACTCCGAAACCGGATCCGACAGCTCCTTAAGTAGCCGTTTCAACGAATCAGAATCTGCCAGCGTCGCAGCGTTAACGAGCAGCCGGTCTGCAGCATCGCCGCTGTCGGGCAGAGTCCGCAACTGATTCAGAACCTGGACAACGTTCGCCGCCGTCAGTGAACTCTCGACAGCAGATTTCAGATGCGAGTTACTGCCGTCCCTTGCCATGATTTTGGCAAGTACCGTCGCGGAGTCTGTTGGTTTCAGCAACGCTGTAGAGTAAGCAACCTGCATCCGTACAACAGCGTCTTCATCGTCGGCCGCTCTGACGACAGCAGTTGTCAGTTCTGCGGACATATTGAACTGCGATTCTGCAACTCGAATCGCATGACGGCGCACATGCGAGTCGGCGTCGGTCAACAGTTTCAGTAACACGTCCACAGGCGGCGGTTCCAGATTCGCCCAGGTCGATAATGCCTGGACTCGCACGGCAGGACTGACGGAGTCCACGCATAACTGTCTCAGAGCCGGAATTGCGGCTTTGTCGTTGTGCCACTCAATCAGTTGCTGCACGAGATCACGCTGCGTGCCGTTCGGTGAATCCATCGCCGCGGCCAATTCTGCGGCATGAAGCTGGTCGAGTCGCGGCTGCTTGCGGACGGCCTGGCCTTCCGGAAGGACGCGATAGATTCGGCCCATGGTGGCTCCGGCACGAGGATCCAGCGTGGCCAGCGTGTCGGGCGGAATCCAGATCGGATGTTCAATCACGTACCGGTACATATCGACGACCCACAACGCACCGTCCGGCCCTGTGCGAACCTGCACCGGACGAAACCACGGATCTGTCGAAGCCAGAAACTCGCGGTCAAGTTCATCGTCATCGCGGCGACTCGTGAACGTCGCTCCGTTCGGTGCCAGAATCTGCCGATGCACAAGATTGTTGACGGGCTCGCAGGTAAACGCATTGCCCGCAAAGCCGGAGCCCAGCAGATCATCGCGATAGATCCCAAGGCCACACGCCGCCGTCGGTCGGTTCGGTGGTCCGGACAGCATGAACAGCACCTGACTGGAAATCGAAAACAACCGCCCCGGCTCCGGCCCGGCGGCAATTCCAACCACAGTCTGCGATGGAGCCAAATACGGATTGCGGCGCAGATAATGGTCAGCCAGCGGATAATGCATCAGCATGGTTCCGTTGTTGCAGCCAAACCAGTCGCCCCAGTCGTTGCGAACT
>JAYTAK010000577.1:0-3841 GCA_043737515.1 Candidatus Kuenenia sp.
CGACGGTGACACATTCACAATGACCTCGGAAGTTATCTGCTCGGCAACAGGATTCAGCGACTCTTTCGGCGGAGTCACTGCCCCGGAATTCGACCGGTCAACGTCTGCTGTCCCTGCGACGTTTGGTGCGGCATTCGGCAAACTCGTGGGCGACATCAATGACCCCGGCCACATGATTGCAGCACTCAATGCAACACCGCTGGTTATGCCGGTTGAAAACGCGGCCCATGAAAATTTCTGCCGAACACGTGCATGGACCGCCGGTTCCTGCTGAGCTTTTTGAGCAGCCATGCCAGCCGCAAAAATCATTTCCGAAAGCCCGTCAGAACAGCTTACGGGACGATGGTGTTTGAGGATGCGTTCAATATCCATGATTCTGTTTACCTCTCTGAATCTTCTTTCCAATTTTCGTCTGCGTGTCTGATTCTCGGCTCGTTCACAACAACGCAGTTTTCCCGCTCGTCGTGTTCCGCAAAGAACTGTCGAAGTTGCAGAATTGATTCTTCGTACCAGCGATGAACGGTCGCGGGGCTCATGCCAAACGCCTCTGCAATTTGCCTGAATGTCATTCTGTTCCAGATGTGAGCGATCATGATTTCCCGACAGTCCTCACTCAACTGCATAAGAGCTGCCTGAATCTGATCGGACCCTACTAGAAAGCCATTTGATTCATCGTTTGCTTCAAGCCATTTTGCTCGATGCCAGCCAGATTCTGCTTCGTGCCGACGGCGCCGATTTTGGGATCGCACCTGGCTGCTTGCGAGATTCCTCACGACCGTCGCCAGCCAGGCGATCGGCTCGTCTGGCAGCATCGGCAGCATAGAGAGCCGGACGAACGCTTCCTGCACGCAGTCCTCGGCCGAGTCACATCGTGATCTTGCCAGCAAATGCAAACCGGCTGCATGTGTTTCCCAGAGTTCTGCAAGTACTTTGGGAGATAACACGTAGCACCGTCGCCTAGCTGCGAAAACCCCAGGAAATGGATTCGACAAAAGCACTGTCAACTGCAGAGATGACGCCGACCGTCGCTTGTTGTCTCAGAAAATCCGGATTTTCTTTGCTGTGAACCATTTCAGCGAGAACTCCCGCCGTGCCGTGTCCCCAGGAACTTCTTCATCGTCTACTCCGAATCGCAATGGTGGGGAGATGCATATCGACCGTGGACGAGGTCATGGTACGAGGCAGCAAAATATTATACCGCGATCCAGCCGTCGCGTGAAAGGCAGCGAACCCGCGACATTGGTGGTGGATGATGTCATAATCACCACAAAACCGCTGCGAGAACTCAAGTAGCCATCGATTTCTCACAGGCCTCGCTGATCCGTCTCGCCGTTTTGCACGTTCGCCGTGCGACAGTTGCTGCGCCATCTTGACAGAGTACGAAGGTTTAACAGGAGTCCGCCGATGAACACTGAGATTGCCGTTGAGGCAGAACATTTGTACTGCGCTCATGGCTGGCGGTATGTGGTGAAAGATGTCAGCTTCCAGATTCGGCGTGGTGAGATTACCGTGGTGGTGGGCGTGAATGGCGTGGGCAAGACAACGTTGCTGACGACGATTGCGGGTGCGATTTCTGCGGCCAAGGGCTGTGTCAAAGTTTTTGGGAATCCACGACGCCAAAACGTGTCCTCAGAACGCGAAGCCCGGCGGCGGACGGTGTATCTTCCGGATCAGCCGTGGTTGCCAAATTCCATGCCGGTGCGGGAATATCTGGGTGCCGCGGCCGAACTGTTCGAAATCCCCAAAGCGATTGGCATCGATCGTCCGCCGATGCAATGTCACCGTAGACGATGGCTTTCTGATCAATCGTGGGGCCAACGACCTGATAGCCATCATCTGCCAAAGTCCGGATGAGTTGGTTCAACTGGCTCCGAGCAAGAAACAGAACGTTCCGGTTTGATTCTGTGGCGACAGTCATGTGTTGTTCTTTGAGATTTCGAAATTCGGACTTCGGATTTGCGGCTTCGCCGCGTTCGGTAGGGTGTGTGCAGCGCCAGCGGAACACACCAGTTTCTCACGCTTTCCAGAAATGGTGCGTTGCGCTTCGCTTCACGCACCCTACTCAGCAAACGTTGAGAGTGTTGTTTTTCTGAGAAGATTTCCGCGTGCCACTTTACTGAAGTCGCGGATCGTGCGCGCAACTTTGTAGCCACGTTCGCCAGAACGTGGGCGATCCAGAGGAAACCCACGCTCTGGCGAGCGTGGCTACGTTGGGTTGCGGGCGAAGCCCGCGGCAAGATTCAATCAACAGTGACGAACGCCCCGACGAAATCGGAGGCAATCGTCACTCAGAGAGTGACGGCTACTTTATGAACGCGTTCATTCGGTCGAATACAGATCCAGCAATTGCAGCCGCGTCGATAGTAGCCGCTTCAACCAGAGTTTCGGGAATGGCATGAGGTTCGTAAAGAGACCGATCCGTGTCGTCTGGCAGGATTTTCGCACTCTGCGTTTCGTTCCACAATTCAAGCGCGACAATCCGCACAAGTATGCACTTTTGTGAGCGCTGCAAGTGACCCTGAAACTACTTTGGGGTAGGCCGGACCAAGCGGAGCGCCGTTCCGGCAGGTGTCGGACAATTGCCGGAACGGCGCTTCGCTTGGTCCGGCCTACAGATTTAACCCAAATTCTTCGTCCTGACGAATAACACGAAAACGAATGGCGCAAGAGAAGGGCTGCCAACTCCCAACGAGTGACAGCCCATCGTGACAGCATGTTGCCGCACATGATTTCAGAGATGTCCTGATCAAGGCCAACGGTTAGTCCTGTTCAGCAGCACCGCCACCGCCCTGTCCCTCTTCCACCACGGCTTCCTTGCCTGTTCCAGGAAGCTTGTCTGCCAGAGCTTTCAACTTAGCCAGACTCTCTTCGAGTCCTTCCGGCCGTCCCTCAGTAGTACTAAAGTCCAGTGTGATATCCTTGGCAGCAGCCAGGATTTCAAGGTAAATTGCCTCATGCGGACCAGCTGGACGATGGTCTGGATTCTCGAGTAGGGTCACGATTGCGGAGATTGATCGGCCGGTTCCAGAGTGAAACGACGGCAGATGTGTTGCAACTCGTCACTCCGTCGCGAGAATTCCTGCCTCGGAGTGACGGGCCACATTGGATCGCGCGGAAAGCCTGCGTTGCAAAACTCCGCAAATTCAGTCCCAGTGCTTGTCCAGGGTCAACTTTCAAAGGCGCGGGCCGTTATGAAACGCAGCGAGATGCTGGCGGCGATGGAAGATCGCAGTACCGTCTGGGACGTGATCGTCATCGGTGGCGGCGCCACTGGACTTGGAGCCGCTGTCGATGCAACAGCGCGGGGACATCGCACGGTGCTCGTCGAAGCCGAGGACTTCGCCAAGGGCACGTCGAGTCGTTCGACCAAACTGATTCATGGCGGCGTGCGTTACCTGCGGCAGGGTCGTATCGGCATGGTGCGCCAGTCGCTGGGCGAACGTGAACGCCTGCTGCAGAACGCTCCGCATGTTGTCCATTCGCTGGATTTCGTATTGCCCACGTATCGCCCGGGCGAGAGGACGATCTATTACGCCGGGCTGCGGGCGTATGACGTCCTGGCGGGACAGTGGGTTTCCGGTCGCGCCCGACGATTGTCCCGCAGCGAAACCTGCGATCGTTTGACCACACTCCGAGCCGACGGTGTGCGCGGGGGTGTGCTGTATTCCGATGGACAATTCGACGATGCGCGACTAGCCATTACTCTCGCGCGGACTGCGGTGGATCTGGGAGCCGTGGTTGCGAACTATGTGTCGGTCGTGCGACTGCTCAGGAATCAGCAGCGCGTCACCGGCGTGATCGTGCGCGATGTGCAATCGGGAAACGACTTCGAGTTGCAGGG
>JAYTAK010000578.1:0-3839 GCA_043737515.1 Candidatus Kuenenia sp.
CCCGCCGCCTGAGGTAACAAAACAATCGGACCTCCCGGAACCAAAACGTGCGGAAAGGGCACTGGCCGCGGAGTCCAACCGGTCGCTCCACCGTCGAACAGAATCAACTTCCCGTCGGGAGCGATGTATCCTGCGGTCGTGGCTGCCCCGTGCTGAGTCCAGCCGATCCCGACAGGACCTGCATTCACCGCCACGCAGCTCAGAATCCACAAGCAGAAAGCCAACCGACGACAGAGTACAGACGTTTGCATCAGAGTTCTCCATGCCAGTGTTGAACCAGTAGACGTGGCGCGGGCTTCGCCGCCGTGACGAATCCAGCTCGGAACGCATTCCCAGTTTACACACGATTACGTCAGGCAGCCAACTGTCACATGCTGCGATTGTTGCACGGCTGGTCAGTTTGTGAATTTGTATCGTTTTGACAAGCGGCAACGCAGGCACACCATGTCTGTGATTTGGTGTGCCTGCGCGTTGCTGGTCACACCCTAGCAGATTGCGCATCATCAATAACTGGCCAGCCTTGGCGATTGTTGTGGAGTGAGTTGACTTCTCCCGAAACGGCTCCGACCATGCGGCAGCCGACGCCTCTGGAATCATGGCAGTCACGTTCGCGATGCGGCTGGTTGGGGCGTGGAATCGAACACCATAGACATCGGGATACCAAAACATGGATCTGGGACTTGCGGGCAAAGTGGCGTTGGTCACTGGCGGCTCAAAAGGCATTGGACTTGGGATCGTCCGTTGTCTGATCGCCGAAGGTGCCCGCGTGGCAAACGTCAATCGCAGCGAGGCAGAAGGTCGGACGCTGGAGCGGGAATATGCGGATCAGGGAAAAGACTGTTTCTTTATTCAGGGTGATCTGGCAGACGTCGATGCCTGCCGCAATGCCGTTGAGCAGACTCTGAAACGATTCGGCGGGATCGATATCCTCGTGAACAACGCGGGCGTCAATGACGGCGCGGGACTCGACGCGGGAGTAGACGCTTTCATCGCCTCGTTGCGGCGGAATCTGATTCACGTCTATGCGATGGCCCACTTCGCGCTGGATGCTCTGAAGAAATCGCGAGGGACGATTGTGAACATAGGGTCCAAGGTCTGCGAAACGGGTCAAGGCGGAACATCGGGGTATGCGGCCTCGAAGGGCGGCATCAACGGGCTGACGCGCGAATGGGCGGTCGACCTGGCTCCGCACGGCATTCGAGTCAACGCCGTGCTGCCTGCGGAAACCTTGACACCGCTCTACGAAAAATGCCTCGCGGCGATGCCTGATCCCGCCGCTGCGAAAGCCGAAATGGAACAGCTCATTCCTCTCGGCAGAAGGTTCACGACGATTGAGGAGTTAGCCAACATGGCAGTCTTCCTTGCCTCACCATGCTCCAGCCACACAACCGGCCAAATCATCTTCGTCGATGGCGGCTACACGCATCTCGACCGCAAATGCACGGCCCCGAGCGATGTGGCACACTTCGGTGCCGCAACGTAGCCGTCTCGCTCACTGCTTAATCTTAATCTCACTGCTTAATCTTAATCTTAATCTTAATCGATTCCGGTTGAAGCAGCCGTCGAGTATCACGGACGCTCGTTGCGAATCGATGAAGATGGGGCCAGGCAGCTTGATCAGAAACGCCCTGAAAGGGCAGGGGAATCGCAATTCTGGTCCCCTTTCAGGAAGCCACGGCGTTCAGGCGATGATCTCATGCACAGGCTCACCACCGTGAGCGATAAAGATGGGGCGACCGCTGCGGTCCGGCACGGTCAGGTGGGGATCGATTCCCATCAACTGATAAACAGTGGCCACGAAATCTGGTGGCGACACAGGATGCGAGTCCGGGTAGGCACCAACGGAATCCGTCGATCCATAGACCAGACCCTGCTTCACACCGCCTCCAAATAACAGGCTGAATCCGCATTGTGGCCAGTGGTCGCGCCCTGCCGAAGCATTCACCTTCGGCGTCCGGCCCATTTCGCCCATCACGACGACCAGCGTCGAATCCAGCAAACCCCGCGAATCGAGATCCTGCAAAAGCGCCGGAACCACCTGATCGAGGAGCGGCAGGTTCAGATTCTTCAACATGCCGAAATTGTTCGAGTGCATATCGTACGCATGACCGTAATGGTCAAAGATTTCCTGATGCACGCTGACGAAGGGGACTCCCGATTCCACCAGTCGCCGCGCGATCAGCAGGCTGGCTCCGGGGAGATGTCGACCATAGGCTTCACGGATTGCCGCAGGTTCCAGGTTCAGATCAAAGGCATCGCGCGTCCTGCCGGAAGTCAGCAGCAGGAAGGCTCGCCGCTGCGCATCAGTCATCGTGTCGATGGCCGTTGAGCCCTGTGTGCGGGCGAATTCACCGTCGATCTGCGCGATCAGGGAACGTCGCCTGTCGAGCCGTTCGACCGTCATATCCGCCAGCGCGTCGGCTGTCGGCGGCACTGGCTCACCCAGCGCCATCACCGGATCGTAATGGGCAACTTTTGGTTCTCGGGCAAAACTGGGTTTGCACAGCGTAAAGAGCGGGTCGTATTGCTTTCCCAGAAACCCGCCATACGGACCACGTCGCCGATGCCCTTTTTCACCCGATCCAGGAAAGCACGGCATGCAAACAGCACCGGGCAGGTCTTTGGGGCCAAGTCCCAGATACTGGCAGATCGCCCCGATGTCAGGCGGATCGGTGGGCATCGCCTGAGCCGCCGGGTTGCCATCCGTAAAGCCCGTCATGAATGGCAGCGGATCGTGCGAGTTGAACATATGACTGAATGTGCGAATCAGCGTCGCGCGATGCATCCACTGCGAGAGCCGCGGCAGATGTTCGCAAATCGTCAGTCCGGGAACCGATGTCGGGATCGGCGAAAACTCGCCTCGGATCTCGACAGGTGCCTGCGGCTTCATATCGAACATGTCGATATGCGATGGTCCTCCCAGCAGGTTGAACATGATCACAGATTTCGCGGGTCCGCGATCTGTCGCCGCAGCCCCTGAAGCCTGAGAGATTCTCGACCAGTTCAGTCCGCCAAACAGCGACAATCCGCCCACCCGCATCACTTCGCGGCGCGTGATGCCATCGCAAAGACGATTGGCTGAACCAAGTACTCGCAGCATGTTGATTCTCCGGGACTGTGGTTGCAACGCGATCAGAACCACGCTCAAGCCGCCTGGTCTGAATGCGCTGGCGGATCTGTCTAGTAAGTTCGCGCACGCGCCAAATCAGAGCGGCATCGCACATTCGTTTCGAAGACCCAAGTGTCTCAGCCTATCAATTTGCCATTGGATTCGTCAACAAGGGCTGGGATGAAAATAACAGTCTGGTGTTGTTTAGGCAAGAAAATTAAGCGGTAAGAAGATGAGTCGCATTGGAGTTGTTTAATTTTTCTGCCCCGTAATCTTTTTGCCATAAATTGCGATTCCGCTTGTTCGTCCTCCCGCGCCCGAGGCACAGGGAAAATGTGCCGTGATTGATTGCATCAACTGATTCCTCCTTTTTAAGCAGGGAGTCAGAAGTTTTGTAACGGTTCACGTCATCTCGAGAATGACCGTTTGAACCACAGATGGACGCGGATGAACACAGATTGACAGTGGACGTATATCTGTGTGAATTTGTGTTTATCTGTGGTTGCTGCCGTAGGTTGGATGATGAGGCATGAACGCTGACGAAGTTTTTGTTTTAAAGACAAGCCGGAGGCGTCGATGGCGATGAGGCACGCGGTCGCCTGCGGCTTGTCGTTAAACAAGTTATGTCAGATACGAATGGCACTGTCGTGGTTGTAAGTTGATTCATGTGCAGTGCTTACGCAATTCGGCTCTGAGGACATGGCGAGGCTTCTGCATCAGCGGGTAACCG
>JAYTAK010000579.1:0-3838 GCA_043737515.1 Candidatus Kuenenia sp.
AAGCGAAGCGCCGTTCCGGCAGGTCGGCCAATTGCCGGAACGGCGCTTCGCTTGGTCCGGCCTACCACAAAATCAAGTCTTGACAAATCAGTCGCCGGATTCTTCAGAATTCGCACGATAGACTTCACTAAGGTTTCGCAACGCGGTCGGCAATGCGATCCAGGTCGGCGAATTCGGCCTTGTCCGGGGATTTGGTCACCAGGTCGCAGATCAGATCGATCGTGCGAAATTCGGGATCCGTCACATACAGACACGACGGATGCGCCAGAAAATCGAAGACTGCGCGATGCTCGATCGTCCAGTTGACGGCAGCCTGGATCGCTTCCAGAAATTGCTCCAGCTTCCATTGATGGGCGCGAAAGGCTGTCACATCGCTGATGGGGCTCATCGGAACCTCGATGAGTCCCGACGGATAAGCGAACGGCTGCGATGCCTGCTGCTGAGCGACGATCTCGGCACGCACTTCGTTCCATGACACATCGTCCGTAATTGCCGCGCGATGCGACGGATACAGGCTGCTGACCCAGCGATATCCCTGATCGATCAGCAGTTGCTGAATCTCGGGGACGTCATGCAGTCCGTTGCTGAATCCGCCTGGCGTGCGAAACCCAGCTGGTGACACATCAAGGCGGTTCTTCATGGCTTCCGTGGTCAGACGAATGTTTTCCACGATCACGTCGTGCGTGGTTCTGCCTTCGATAAGCCACGGCGCGCGGCGGAAGCGGAACTGCAGATCCTCCGGCTTCTGCGCTTTGACGTTGACGTGGTCGTACGTGTGATTGCCCACCGGATGGCCGGCTGCGACGATGTCGCGCAACCAGTCGATGTTCTCCTGCTCGAACACACGTCCGACCACAAAGAAGTGCAGCGTGCCGCCCGCCTGTTTCACGCGCCGCGCTGCTTCCACCGCGTAACGTTTCGTTTCTTCGTTGAGGTTGCCTTTTTCATAGTTCCAGTGGACTTGATCCTTCGTCGGGTATTGAGCGCTCATTTCCAGATCGAGCGTGATGGCGATCATCGCGCGTTTCAGTGAGCCGCCTTTGCTCTCATCCGGACCGGCTCCCGATGCCCCGACGCGCGACAGGCCGAGCATCGCGGCAAGTCCCGCCGTCTGTTGGAGCCATTTACGGCGATCAATGCGTGACGTTGCCGACGCTGCCAGGTGAGAATTATTCATCGTTGTGCACTCCAATGTTCCGTAGCTGAATTCGTAAGAATTCAGAAACGGTAAGTACCCTTTGGGAAACAGGTGTCCGATTTGACGATCAGCCGCTGGGCGCTAGCGGGCTGTTGATTTAGTCTGAATTCGACGTGGGGTAAGCTTCCAGCTTGCCTTCGCGGTATCAAAACTCAGTGTTTTTTTGAAACACCTGACAAGCTGGAAGCTGATCCCACGTTAAATCAACAGACCGCTAGTGCGTGGCGGCTGATGCAGCAGTAGATTCTCGAACGTTCCTGAATTCTTGTCTGTCACTGCCATCGCACCTGCGCAGTTTACTTTCCAGGCTTGTCGAGCTGAACCCATGAAATCTGGGTGATCAGTTGATTCAGCGACGCAAACGAGATGGCTGCGTTGGTCGCATGATTAGGCTTCGCGTTCGCTGGAAAAGTCGCAAGCGTGGCGTCGCCCACCAGAAACACATTGAAGTCCTGCGACAAGTTTTCAAAACCGGCCGTCGTCCTGCAAAAGCACATGTCAGTGGCATAACCGGTCAGCAGCACATGCCGCACGCCCTGCGCTTTCAGGAAGTCGCGCAGGATGGCGTAGCCCTCCGCGTCGTAGATCACAATGTCGTCCGGATCGACTTTCAGATCACTGGTCACTGGAATCGGCAGCTCCCAGAATCCCGCATGGTTGAACTTTGGACCGGCGTCCAGTCCGGGAAACTGCTTGAAGTAGTCGATCACAGGCAGGCTGGCCGAGAGCGTCAGTTGCTCCGGAACAGGTTCGCCTTCGTACTTGAATCCATTCAGCACATCATGCAGCTCGCGTCGTCCGGCTTCGATTTCATCTTTCGTCGGTCGCCCGCGTACGGAGCGATACAATTTCTTCCGGACCGCATCCTCCTTTCCCGGCAGGCTGTACATGACGCAGTTCACATCGCTGCGAAGCAGGTTGAGAAACGGAGCGATCACTTCCCTGGTGTGCTTGCCTCCCAGATGATTCTTCGCAGGCGTGCAGAAGTCCGCGCAACCGGCGGGCTCGGGAGTTCGCCAGCCCTGGCCGTCGTCGATGCCCCAGGGATGGACCATGATGACGGCCGTCGCTTTCGCGTCGAGGCGGTTTGGCATCTCAATAATCCCACGGGCATTGTACGACCATCGCCACGCTCGAACCGACAGACTGGCCTGCGGATCATCGACAAGGATCGGCGCTTCGTATCGAGTCAGGTCGGTCACCGGAGCCACGTAATCGGGATAGTCGGCCAGCAGCGGTGCGGGAGATTCCAGACGCTGGAGTTGGTTGGAATACGTGCGCGCCGGAGGAGCATCATCCGCCAGCGTAGCCTGTTGGTAACTGATCATCACGCCGACAATCAAGCCGATGCAGCAGATGCACCATTGAAATCGTAATTGCCGATTGTTCATGTGAAATGACCCGTGTGAAGGGGGGATTCCTGTAAGCACCAGTGCAGAAGTTCCTTCGTTTAACCGCGTGCCCATCGGGCCGCGCTTGTTCTATCTGAGATTTCGTATTTGAGATTTGAGATTTGAAATACAAAGCGCGGGGCGTTGCCCACGCGGTTAAACGATATTATGCCAAACTACTTCTGCCGAGGTCCTTACCCTGGACATTCATGTCCGAGTCCTTGCCAACAAGCGTTCCGCAGGCGACAGATTTCTGAGTGACGGTAACCGTTGCTCTGACAGAGGTTTTTGGCAATACGACGGACATGAATGTCCATCCTACTTTGATTTGACGGACATGAATGTCCATCCTACTTTGAAATCATCGTATTACTTTGGCATGCCGTAGATATTGGCCAGTTCCGCCGGGCCGGAGATTTTCAACGACAGCGGCACAGCTTTGCTCGGCAGGGTCAGGTTCTTGACGATCGGATTCCCATTGGCACTCAGCGTCAGCAGATTCTCACTGACGGCGGTTTCAAGGCGGATCCATTCGTGCTTTTCGAGCAGCGGCTTCCATACGGCGTCTTCCGTCGAGATCACAATCGGCTTTTCGAAAGAACCGTCACCGATCGACAGTGAAACAAAGCCATCCAGCGGACGCAGATCCATCACAAACACGGGACTCGCAAACGACTCGGTCGTCACAATCGCAGTGGAACCCGATTCCGTTTTACCGTCGAATGCCAGCACCCAGTCGTTGACGTGCCAATGTTCTTTTTCGGCGTCAGCGACATTCCAGCCTCGCAGATCCAGCCCGGAGTAGAGACTGACAAATCCTCGGTTGGCAACAGCCACATGTTCCGGGGCGATGGGAGTTTCCGGAAGCTCCTGAATACGCAGATTGCGGTAATGAACCACCCCGCCTTCGGATTCAAGACAGATATAGCCTTTCCGAGGACTCGCGTCTGTCCCCTGAGTCACCACCTTGTGATTAACCGCCAGTGAGATCGCTCCATCGCGGCATTCGATGCGGTAATGATTCCACTGTGGACTCGGCAGCGATCGCTCTTCGGTCGGAAATGCCCGACTGCCTCCGCGACCGTTCACAGGAGTCATCGTCGCTCCGTGAATCGGAAAGATGTCGCCGTGAGTTGTATGCCCGGCAGACTCTCCGTAGGCGTTTTCCAGGACCTGGACTTCAATACTGCGATGAAAGGGCACACCCTTCGCTGTAATGTCATCCGCCCAGACAAAGATCCCGGCATTT
>JAYTAK010000580.1:0-8748 GCA_043737515.1 Candidatus Kuenenia sp.
GATCGTCAGGTGAGGTCGCAGCGACGACCTGGACTTCTCGACAGGTTTCGACCACCGCCTGCTGCAGGCAGGTGCGAAATTCCATTTCATCGATACCGCATTCCGGCAGTGAGACTACAACATACGCCGCAATCTGGCCCGGCTGATGCAGAATCGCATGTCCATCCCGCCGCACCCTATGGACGGTGATCAATCGAGATTCCAGTTCGCGCGGCGATTCAGGCAGTTCCAGCAGACTCGCACCTTCCCCGACGGTGACTGTTGGCGGATGTTCACAGATCAGAATTGCGGCATTCGTGCGACTTTGACATCGCACCTCATGCACCATCAGTTTCTGCAGGGCCAGCACGGACGGCAGATCCACCGCTCCGAGCAACCGTACTTCGGCAGTCGTCAGAGTCCGGTTCGTAAAGGCGTCCCAGTCGATGGTCATTGGCTGTCTGGCTGTCAAATAGTCTGTCTGGCAAACGGTTTAGAGAGATTCTTCGGAGGAACCAAGAATTGTAGGCATACTGTGATGCTGGCTCCACGATGGTTCTCCGTGGAATTGCAAATATCCCGCCACCGGGTGTGCCGTTTGGCTCTTGCCCCTTCAGCCAGCACAAATATGGCAACAAATGCAGCAAATCCGGCTCATCGTCTTGCAGTTAGCCTCAACTTATGAAAAGCTGTACATCCTGCAACTGTCGCTGGCAGGCACACTAACTGCCAGTCCGGACTTGGCACACTGCTTTGGCGGTTTTTCGATGAACGGAAATCGTTCCTATGAAGGTGGTACTTGAACTGCAGGATCAGCCGTCCAATGTGCGTCGAATCACCGTTCGACACGACATTGTGATCGGTCGTGGTTCTGACTGCAACTTGCGCCTCTCCGCGCCTCAGGTGAGTCGTCGCCACTGCTTTCTTCGCGTCGGTCGTGACTCGGTCTCCGTCACCGACCTTGACAGCAGCAATGGTACTTACGTCGATGGCGCACGTATCACTGCGGGAAAGCGTTACGAAATTGCCGATGGTGCTCAACTGGCTCTCGGTCCCATTCGATTCATCATTCACATGCGTGCCGAGGCCGCAGTGGCGGACAGTGCGAAATTGAAAATGGCTGCGGGCGTTTCCAATGAAGCCCTGCGCGGGGAAGCGGGTCGAGATTCCGTACCACAACGGTCCAGCACTGTAGAAGGCAGCGCTGCTCCCCGGCGACCACGGACGGCGGATTCCGACGTGCCGATGGATTACAGTATGGAGCAGGGCGGTGATTCTGCGGAGCCACATGAGCCCACGCAGGACAACCTTGGTGGTCAGCATGCGGCCAGTGGTTCGGCGGAGTTCATGTCTCCCGGCCCTGACCTGATGGACAGTCGGCTTGAAATCATTGACTTTGGTCGCCGCATTTCCGAGGAGAGTCCGAGTGCCGATGACGCCTCTGCGGCACCTCAGAGTAACGACACCAACAAATCCGCGAAGGCTGATGACGAAGAGCCGCAATGGGAGTCTGCGATCATCGATTCTTCGGAGTTTTCAGACGACCTGGATGTACTCAGCATCTCCGATAACTCAGGTGTGAACAACGAAGGCAATCGTGAACACATCAGGGATACAGAATCGCCGGCCGCCGGGGATGACTGTTTGGCGATTGATGACAGTATCGATACTGTTTATCCGCACCCGTACAGCGATTCGAATGTGACCGTCCATGAACAGACATACGTCGTGGCCGATGAGTTTTTGGATGTGGACGTCGCAGATGACGTGCTCGACGAACTTTTCGATGCCGATGACATCGAGTGTGCCGACGTGGAAGTTGACGAGATTCTCGAAGTGGCCGATGAAGTCCTGGAGGAAGATGGGGAGACGCATTGGTTCGCCGACGATGCAGAAGAAGTCATCGACGAACTTGTCAACTCAACCGACGAAGCGTCCGGCGAACCAGTGCAGAATGCCGATGATGACGAAATCGATCCGGACCTCCAGAATTTCCTGAAGGGCTTTTGACCAGTGCTTTGTCAAGGTAAAGTTTGGGGTGGCCGGGGTTGGAGAGCGCTAGCTCGAAACCCCGGGGCTTCCTTCGCTTCGCTCAGTCCAGCCCCGGCCACCCACCCCAATTTTCAGGTCTGACAAAGCACTAGTTCATCCATGCAAAAGACTCCTCGAAAAATCACGGTGCCGGTGTTCCGTGATCTGGCCGCTCAGGGTCAAAAACTCACAATGTTGACCGCCTACGATTATCTGTGGGCCGGAATCATGGACGAGGCGGGCGTGGACAGTATTCTCGTCGGCGACAGTCTGGCGATGGTCGTGCAGGGCCGATCCACCACGTTGCCCGTCACGCTCGACCAGATGATTTATCACGGTGAAATGGTGGCCCGCGCGGTGCGGCGAGCACTGGTGGTCGTCGATATGCCATTCATGTCGTATCAGGTCAGCCCGATGCAAGCCGTGCGAAACGCCGGTCGCATCATCAAGGAAACCGGTGCCGATGCCGTGAAACTGGAAGGCGGTGCAATCCAGTCTGAAACAATCCGTGCCATCGGTCGCGCAGAGATTCCAGTCATGGCACATGTCGGCATGAGACCTCAGGCTGTGCGGCAACTTGGCGGCATGGGAAAAGTCCAGCGGGACGAACAGCAACTGCTCAACGACGCGCGTGCGGCTGAAGATGCCGGTGCATTTGCGATCGTGCTGGAACTTGTACCGCAGGACATCGCCGCGCGGATCACCGAAGCTCTGTCCATCCCCACGATCGGTATCGGTGCCGGAGCCGGATGCAGCGGACAGGTTCTCGTTGGTCCCGATATGCTGGGCCTCAATCCCGGGTTCCACCCCAAATTCCTCAAGCAGTTCGCGGATCTTCGCAATCAGGCAGCGAACGCGGTGCAGTGTTACATTGAGGAAGTCCGAAACGGCTCATTCCCCGACGCGCAGCATTCGCACGACTGACGGCCTCCTGTTTGGTATAGGCTCGTTTAACCGCGTGCCCAGCGGGCCGCGATTGTTCTATTTGCAATTTCGTATTTGAGATTTGAGATTTGAAACGCGGGGCGTTGCCCACGCGGTTAAACGAATGTGCCATCCTCAACCGCGCGTGGTATAAAGCCGGGACTCAGAAACACAGACAACAGAAAAATCAGTGACAGACGAATTGGAGCAAGAAACATTTTCGTTCTGCTATTCATTTTTCTGTCACCCATGTTTTTGTCGCACCCGCCCACTTTCCGTTGAGAGCAAGCGGAAAATCTTCGCAAATCAACTGTTAGTGGTACGAAGTTGTCGCTGGACAGACTCGGAGTGTTACGGCACTTCCGTGTCGCCGTAATTCAGACGTGGCAGCAAACTGAGACCGGATGCCTGCTGCTCAATCGCCTGAGCGGACCAGCCCACCAGGCGAGCCATGCCGATCACGATCGATTGTCGCTCGGGCGGAATATCCAGCAACGTCATCACCTTCGTCGATACCCAGTCTGCGGTCGGGAAATACTGGTCCGTTGCCAGGATTTTCTCCAGCCGGGCCGCACATCCCGCAAGTCGAATGCGGTCAGGGCTGCCGAGAAGGGTCAGCACTGTTTCCGCCAGAATGTCAGCTCGCAGATCATCATTCGAATTTGAAAATCCAAAAGGCATCGGTTGCCCATTGCGACTTCGCCACCACGCTTCGGCCTGACAGGGTTCGCGGAAGTTCTTCAGCAGTTCGCTCGTCCAGAGATACGGGTCATTCCGCAGTTGCGATACGAACACGGTCGCCGCCGACTGCAGCGCGCCCAGAATATGTGTCGTCGCACTGGCAGCAAAGCGAGCGGTGAAACAGGCCGGCCGCATTTCGGTCAGACACTGACAGATCATCAGCGTATTCATTGCGGCATCTTCCGCCGCTGATGGTCGTGCATCCGATCGACGAAGTCGGTGCAGCAATCGACCGGCCCACGACAATTCCATTTCATCCGATGACAACCCCGTCGGTCTCTGGCTGTTGGCTTCGCACGAGTCGCCAAAACCTGCCGACAGAATCATCGGAAGCTGCGCCAGCAATCTGAGAATTCGGGACCGCGCAGCATCCGGAGAACTGTCCTGGGGTGTAGGATCAAAAAACGACAGCAGCGATATGCACAACGGAAAAACGTCGAGCGGTCGTGCCGACAGCGGCAGGTGCGACACCATTGCGAATGCCGATGGATCGATCACTGCCGAATCCGCCATGATGGAACAACTGTCAGCCAGTTCCTCTTCCGTCGGCAGTGTCTGGTGCAGCAGCAGCCAGAGAACTCGTTCAAACGAAGGCTGCGCGGTCAGATCATCGATCGACTGGCCGCAGTACGAGACTGCGAAATCGCCAAATGACAGCAACGATGTCGTGCCGCAAACGACGTCCTTCAAACCCGATCCGTTCACAGGGGAACCAGCACTGATGTCATTGACAAGTCGCCTGAGTCCCTTCATCAGATGCAGTGCAGGTTGGGCTGATTGATCCATAAAATCAGATTCCTTTCCTATTCACGATCACGACGAAACAAATCCGTTTGTCTCACGATTTCCGGAGAGAATCGTTCTCACCTGCATCGCGGCTCCCGACCATGCGTCGGTTCAGCGAAATGACTGTAGCTGGTCAGAAACCAACTTTGAACCAACTCGCCCATTTTGGCAAGCTGCGTTAGTCTGGAAAGACGGCGAAGCCTTCGTGTCACGGTCGGCCAGCTATTGACGATGCGCAATCTGTAGGGTGTGACCAGCAACGCGCAGGCACACCGAATCACAGACATGGTGTGCCGGCGCTGCCGCTTGTCACACCCTACGAATTCACCAACTGGCCAGAAGGTGTTTCTTGAAAAGGCTCACAGCGAAAGCGAGCGAGCCGGATACGTCAACGCACAGGCTTCGCTGCTGAAGGAATCATGCAAGTGGCAATGCCATCAAAATGCATCAGGCGGCTTCGCTGTCGCATTCCGCATCGTCGGTGTCGAACTCGTAGTCCGAGGCATCGACTTCGTCATCATCTTCATCAAACTCGTCGGATTCGATCGCGAGAAGTTCAGATTCGCCAACGAGTTGCATCGCGGTGGTTCTGGAGACTTGAGTCATGCGGTCGAATCCACCTTGACCGCTGGCAGCACCGAGCTTTCTGAGAATCTCCATGCTGTCGCGTTCCGATTCGAACGGGCCTGAGACGTAGAATGCTTTGCCGTCTCTTCCCATCTCCACAAGCTGCTTGCCGACAGACGCATCGATATCACCAAAAACCAGCTTCGCGGTGCGGTAGTCCGGATGCGGCTTGAAATCATATCTCGCTGCAAACGCCACGGCGTCTTCGACCAGACGGCGGGCCGATGGAGCATCAATGCGCGTGAATCCCATGCCCCGCTCAATCATGCCATCCCGCATTTCCTGGTACTTCGATGGAGACACAAACTGTGCGAAGCAATCTTTGACGCCCAAACAGTAGCGGTCCACAAGGAAGTGGGTGAGCAGGATTTCGCCGGTTGAAACCCGTCGTGCGATAATCACAGGTCCAAGTCCATGAGGCTCCAGCGTCTCCGCCATGAGGCACTCCATGATCGGAGCTTTTGCGCGCAGGAGAACCTTTTCGGCGTGGCTCATATTGCTTTTCAGCGCCAGCTCGTGACGCTTGCTGTCGCGTTTATTCTTTTTCTTTTCCAGTTGTTTACGACGTCGCGATTCCGAAGTGGCCATGAGATCCTCCGTGGTTTGTTAAAGGGCCAGGATGCAACCGATTCCCGATTGCGTCTCCCGGATTATGCCATAGGAAATCCAGTAACGTCAAGTCGCACCGTGGAGCGTTAACAGTTCCACAAGATCGCTGAGTTTGTGGCGGGGTGCCCATGCCAGCGGTGTCGATCATGGCTGATCGCCTGGCAGGTTCGTCGTCGCGCCGCGTTTCAGCAGGAATGCGACCATCTGTCTTTGATTCTCTGCCTGTGCGGGATCCGCTTGCCCGACGCACGCTTCAAACAGTGCCCAGGCATCAAACCCGTAGAGTTTTTCGCTGCCGCAGACATCAGCCTTCGTCTTCATTTTAATGGCCCGCTAATTCACTGGGATGGAAGCATCTGGAATTTATTTGCCTACGCGGGCAATCGGGACATTTTTTCTAGCCACGAAACAACACAAAAAGCTTGGCGCGGGCTTCGCCCGCAACCCATTGAAAGTCGGGACGCAAAAACAGTTTTTTCGTTCACCCAGGAACACATGCAGCAAAAAAATTGATAGCAGAAAAATGAATTGAGGAAGGAAATCAATTCCTGCACTGCATTTTTCTGCTATCAATTTTTCTGCCACATTTGATCTGCCTTCTGCAAACAGATGCCGCGAAGATTATCAGCTTGCTCTCAACAGAAGGTGGGCCGGGTGCGACAAGAATATGGGTGACAGAAAAATGAATCCTGGCCCGGGCTTCGCCCGCAACCCAATAGGGTCTGTCCACGGATGAAACATCGATCCCACACGCGCCTTCGTTCATCCGCAGTCCGGCCTTGCCATCCGCAGGAAGTATTTCAAGGCCGTGTTTCTGCGTCCCCGCTTTAACCAATGGGTTGCGGGCGAAGCCCACGCTGGGCTTTTTGCGCGCATCTCTTCGGCCGTAGTTCTTTGGGATTTCGAGATTCGGATTTCGGCTTCGCCGCGCTAGGGCAGGTGTCTGGCAATTGCCGGAACGGCGCTGCGCTTAGTCCGGCCTACAAGAAAAGCAAGGATTTCCCCACTCCTCGTTTGCCGAGTTCAGCACTTCGCCGTCTTGCGCTTCTTCCCGATCGAGCCACGAGCCTCCACTTTTCGAATGTAGTCGGGTGCGAAGGGCACCTGACAGGAATTGTCGCCAAGGTCCGCCTCGACCGGGCCGATCTTCTCAGCGGTCTGGAGTGCGATGTCAGTCAGGGGTTGCAAGTAGCTCCCCACCGCGATCACGAATGAATTCATCTGGTAACGCACAAAGTCGGTGGCTTTGTGAATCGACTTCTCGATCCGCTTGAGCAGTTTCTTCAGCGCCGGCAGATCAAGCTGCGAGTCGTCCGTGATGGACACGAGACTTCCCAGCGTCGCCCAACCGGCGACTGCGACAAGTTCCTTTTTCGAATCGATCCATTCCAGCCCCAGCTCCCATCCGTGCGGGCTGCCGGCAGCAACCCACGCGACTGTGAATCCGGAAAGTCCGCGGCAATAGGCGTTGCCGACCCAGTGCTGAAGATCCTTCTTCGTCATCTTTGCGTCGTCGGCGATCAACCCGGCCAGATACATGGCGTCGTAGTTGCCGGTGTCATAAAGATCGAGCGCGAGCTGATAGTCTTTCCTGATGCGTTTCACGATCTTCTGCATGTCACTGATCTTGACGCCAAAGTATGGCTCCTGCACGCCGTGCTTGAACATCACGCGCCGGTAGCTCTCAGTCCCCAGCGGCTTCAGCTCCTTGAGGATTTCGTTGGCCGTTGTGCTCATGATTATTCGCCTTTCGAGTTTCGTGAGGTTTAAGTGCCGGAATCTGGAGCCACAGCTCGCAGATTCCATCTTTTCGTCTGTGCAGAAATGCCGAATCCGTTACGGCCAACTGACGGGCATCGGGAGTCTAATGAGAGACGAATTTGCTGTCACGGGTTTCGTGCGACGGCGCGGAAAATGGCATGACCCTGCCTGTGCGCGCCTGGATCTCCTGGACAGCCTGCCTTTTCAGTCCGGTAGTTTTCGAACATTGCTGCCGACACGACCAAAGCCGCCTTCGACTGACTTGAAGTCGAAGCCGTGAACATGCGACAATCTGTGCGAAGTTCGATTCGGCATTTCAGACCGCCTGCGGAGATCCGCGATTGCATATTCTTGTCGTTGAAGATGATATCATGGTGCAGCAAGTCTGTCAGGGAATGCTGCGCCTGCTTGATCATTCATCGACGGGCGTGAGCAATGCGATTGATGCCGTCGAACGTCTGACTGCGACGCCTCAGGAATTCGACCTTGTGATTCTGGACAATGGCCTGCCGGGTCTGAGCGGCATGGAACTGTTCGCCATTCTGCGGGAATGGAACATCTCGATTCCCGTGATTCTGATCTCCGGAATGCGGCCTCAGCACAACACTGTCGGTCCGGTCGAAGAGCTTGCACACTTCCAATTCCTTGCCAAGCCTTTCACGATTGCTGACCTGCAAGCCGCGATTGAACGCAGCCAAAGCCAGGCGTGACATTTTCAATCAGCCGTGGCAAACACCAAGATCAATGACGGGCTGGCGGATTCGAAATCGTTGTCAGTCGAAACCAGCAGTGTGCGGCGACCATCGGCCAGAGTCGGTCCGAATGTCAGGCCCTCGATCTTTTCCGGCATGTTGTCGCCAGCCTTACTGTCACGTTCAAGCACGAGGAATTCATCCGGTCCGCACGCGACAATTTCACTGTTGCCATTTTCAGGGCTGTTGAATCAAAGTGGGATAAGCTTCCAGCTTGTCAAGTTGATCAACCAGCGTTCCGCGTCGATCGGCACTTTCTGCCGAATCAATCGCAAAGGAATTGCATAAAAAACCAGCGCGGGCTTTGCCAGCAACCCATTGATTAAAGCCGAGACTCCGAAACACAGAAGACAGAAAAATTGGTGACAGAAAAATGGAGCAAAGAATGTTTTCATCCTGCTCAGCAAACGTTGGGAGTTTGGTTTTACTGAGAAGATTTTAGCGTGCCACTTTACTGTAGTCGCGGACCGTGCGAGCAACTTTGTAGCCACGTTCGCCAGAACGTGGGCGATCCAGAGGAAACCCACGCTCTGGCGAG
>JAYTAK010000581.1:0-3833 GCA_043737515.1 Candidatus Kuenenia sp.
CGGAACGGCGCTGCGCTTGGTCCGGCCTACCCCTTCTAGTTTTTCTGTCGTCTGTGTTTCTGCGGCCCGGCTTTAACCAATGGGTTGCGGGCAAAGCCCGCGCTTTCATACGGCGTACAGCGGACCTGGGCAATCTCATTCGAATGGGAGCAAGCCGACTGGAAAATTCTTTCTGGATTCCTGAACAAACTCGCGCCGTCGCCGTCTCATAAAGGCAGAAACCAGTCGTCTTGAGCAAGAACGAATCTGCATCGACGAAGGAGACAGGTCATGTCGCAACGTCAAGTCCCGTGGCTTGTGCGCGTGTTGTATACGCACAATCCTTTCTATCTGATCAGTGCCTGTCTGTTCGTGTACGGTCTGAAGCTGATGTTTCGCGTCGGCGATTCGTCGGTTCTGTTTCGTCAGGGCGGCGTCGGTTATATGCAGCCCTGGAATCTGATGGCCAGTCTGGCCGCCGTGACGATCCTGATGGCTGTCACGGCAATCCTTGTCGTGCGGCTGGGCAAGGTCTGGGAAGACGCGCGATCGCTGGTGCTGATTGTGCTGCTCATGTTTCTGGCCATCGCCGTCAGTTTCGATGAACTCATCAATGTCGCGTCCGATGCGGACAACATGTTGACGCAGGTCGCGTGTCTGTTTGGTTTCGGCACGCTGCTGTCGCTGGGAACGGCGGAAGCCTTGATTCGTGGACTGCGACTGCGGATACCGTGGGCGTATCGCCTGCCCCTGTATACGTTCATCGTGCTGTTTTTTGTCTGGCCATCGCTGCTGCTGCCGGGCTTGATTCCACTGACGCCAGTTCAGGTTCGCATGTTGATCGTGTCGTTTCCGCTGGCCGCTGCTGTTGTAACGCTCACCCTGATTCCAGCCGTGCGGATGGGAACGTCGATCATGTCCGACAACGGGACGCCGTGGAAGTGGCCATGGTTGCCGTGGACTCCGTTTGTGTTTCTGTGGGCCGCAGTTTGCTTTCGCTCGTATTCGTTGACCATTTCGTTTGACACCCCTCTGCAGTCCGGACATTTCTGGGATTCCGCGTTCGGCGTATACCAACTGGTCCCGCTGTTCGCCGCCATTGCCGTGGTGATACTCGAGATCGCGGTGGTGCAGCAGAATATCCGGCTGCAGAATTCGGTCTTGCTCCTGTCGCCGCTGTTGCTGATTCCGGCATGTCCCTGGGTCGCACCTTGGCATCGGCTTCCGACGTATTCTTCGTTCGCAGTTTATGTGACGGATACGATCGGATCGCCCGTGTTCCTGACGCTGATGATTCTTCTGACGCTGGCCGTGTGGGCCATCTGGCGTGGTGTTAAGAACGGCAGAGTGCTCCTCGATACGCTGTTACTGCTGGCGATCTTTGTCGGGCCGACCGCGTTTCGGTCGGCGACATCGTCAGTGTTTCAGAATTCCGCCGCATGGTGGCCATTGGCTGTGTTTGCAACGATCCAGTGCGTCACCGGGTGGCGGACCTCCAGCACATGGCGGATGTTCACAGGACTTGCAGCGGCGGCGGTGTTGCCGCTGATGCTGGTGAAGAATTCAGGCGGTGGAGGAATCAGCGAATGGCGGATGTTCGCGACGCTGCATGTCATGTTGCTCCCGGCCATGATCGCCGGTCTGTTCGCGAAGAACGGCGTCGCTGAATTCCTGCGTCGCTGCAGTGCCGTCCAGTGGTCGGGAACGATGCTGCTCGGAATCCTGCTGTTGGTGAACCGGCAAACGTCCGCGCTGGTCGTCCTCAGTTACGCAGGGCTGCTCACGGCTGCGATGCCACTGATCGGACGCCTGCTGAAAGAACGACTGTTCCTGGTACTGGCCACGATGCACTGCGGAGCGGCCTTCACGGTGGGCTGCGTCGGCTGTGTCATCGCACTGTTTACCGCGCAGCTTCCATCCGGAGTTCGTCAGGTGCTTTTCGCCGGTCTGAGTTTCGTGGCTGCGGTGCTCATCAGCATCCTCAAGTCCGGCACCGCTCGCCGGATCCGCGTGTCATGGCTTTTGTGGCGCAGACGGTCACGGATTGTTCCCGACCATCGTGCATCGGCGATGCATCCAACGTAGCGATCTTGCACGTCATGGATGAATGTCGGCTGGAAGACCACCGTGGTCTCTGCAGCCACTGGCCTTCCTGATGGCTTCGTGTCGGCTGAGCGAGACGGCTACCAGCCTCTGCGTTTTCGTCGCAGCCACGTCGCACTTTTGCGGAGATCCTTGCGGAGGCGAGTGGCAGGTGTCATCATCGCGACCAGGAATCGGCCTTTTTGGGGCTGATCCGTCGTAGTGACAACTGATCGATCAGCCAGTGACATGAGCGACTGTTGATAAGTTGTCATTTGCATTCATGACAGAAGTCCTCAGGAGTATCAAAGTATGAAGAACGTTCGAAGGTGTCTGATCGTGGCTTTGGGAGCATTGCTCGCGGGCATGGCAACGGCGCAGGCCGATGTGCGGTTGCCCGAAGTGATCAGCAACAACATGGTCCTGCAGAAGGACATTCCACTTCCGATCTGGGGCTGGGCGAATCCTGGCGAAGAGGTCACCGTCACGCTTGGTGACTCCAGCGTCAAGAGCACTGCCGACGGAGCTGGCAAGTGGAGGGTCGCGCTTCCCGCCGTCAAAACCGCTGGCGGTCCGCATGAGATGACGGTGAAAGGAAAGAACGAGATCAAAATCTCCAATATCCTGATCGGGGAAGTCTGGGCTGGCTCAGGCCAGTCCAATATGCAGTGGAATGTCGCCCAGTCGCTCAACGGTCAGCAGGAAATTGCGAGTGCGAAGTTTCCAAAGATTCGACTCTTTATGATTCCGCTGATTCCATCGGGCACGCCGTCGGAGCACGTTGCGGCACAGTGGGTTGAGTGCTCACCGGAGACTGTCGCGGGGTCTTCAGCGGTGCTGTACTTCTTCGGTCGTGAGATCCATCAGCAACTGGACATGCCCGTTGGTCTGATCACCACGGCCTGGGGCGGAACTCGCATTCAACCCTGGATTCCGCCACAGGGATATACGGCAATCTCGGAGCTTGACGGCGAGAAGAAAGAATGGCTGGGCATGCTGAATGGATATGCGGACAGCCTTGCTCACTACGCTGACGCCATCAAAGTTTACGATCATGCCATTGAGGCCGCAAAGCCCGGCGATCCTCTGCCTGCAGTGCCAGCGAATCTTCCCGGCCACCCGCTCAACAGTAACTTCCAGCATACAGGCCTTTACAACGGGATGATTCATCCGATCGTCCCGTTCGCCATTCGCGGGTTCCTGTGGTATCAGGGCGAGTCTAACAACGGACAGGGAATGCACTATTATCAGCTCAAGCGAGGTCTGATTGAAGGCTGGCGTTCCGTCTGGAATCAGGAAGGCAATCGTGATTTTCCTTTCCTGTTCGCCCAACTGGCTCCATACAACTACGGCGGTGATCCGACTCGCCTGGCTGGCATCTGGGAAGCACAGTCGGCAACTCTGAAAGTCAAAAACACAGGAATGGCCGTGCTGACGGACATCACAACGCTCAACGACATTCATCCGCCGAACAAGCAGGAAGTCGGACGCAGACTGTCACTGTGGGCACTGGCGAATACGTATGGCAAGGCCGATCTGGTTTACTCCGGCCCGCTGTACAAGTCGATGAAAGCGGACGGCAACAAGGCAATCATCACATTTGATCATGCGGCCGGTCTCAAGTCCCGGGATGGCAAGGAATTGTCCTGGTGGTCAATTGCCGGCGAAGACAAGAAGTTCGTCAAGGCGACTGCGAAGATCCAGGGTGACACCGTCGTCGTAACCGCTGAAGGAGTCACCAAACCAGCAGCCGTACGCTTCGGCTGGCACCA
>JAYTAK010000582.1:0-1592 GCA_043737515.1 Candidatus Kuenenia sp.
GTTTTCGCCGAATGAAGAGAATCCTCGCGACGTCGATTCGTCTCGTATGGATGTGCCGCAGAACCGGCTTCCCGAAGACGCATTTGAAGACATCATTCCAATCGATCGCGGTCGTCGATCCGTGGTCATCAGCGGACGGTTCATGGAACCAGCCGACCGTGCTCGGATCATCCAGCAGAACAACTGCTGTCCGGAATGTTCGCTCCACGACATCGAACCCCTGGAACTGGCGGATGCGCTCATCAGCCCCAAGAATCGCCTGCCCGTTCCTGGCACGGCAACCATCGTGGGTTTTCATTGCAATGACTGCGGAACTGAATGGCCAGTTTATGAACTGTCACGCCGCAAAGTCTGATTACCTGCCGAACTCAACGGCGACAAGATTGGACATGCGCTGAATTACGCTTTGGCTTTGTTCGTACGGCTGCGTCGTCAGAATCACACACCATCGGGAAGTTTCCGGTTCGATCCACATCATCGTCCCGGTCGCTCCCCAGTGTCCGATTGCGTCTGCAGACAGGAAATCGCTGAACGTGGCGGAGTGATCCAGCCAGTTTTGACGCCACCCGAATCCCCAGGCGCGCTGGACACGATCGGCTTCGGGGAGTCCGGCGATGTGCTGAGTCTGATTTGACAGGCAGGCGCGCACGACGGAACTGTTCCAGATGATGTTTGTCGACAGGCCAGGCGAGTCGGATTCACCATCGTTCAGCAGACACGTTGCCAGTCGGCCCAGATCTTCCGCCGTTGAGATCATACCACCCCACGCCGCACCCAAAGTGCGCCAGTAGCGGCTATTCCAGTTCCAGGCAGAATTTGACGTTTGCCAGACGGGCAATTCACAAGGAAGCGCAGTCGGTAATAAGTCATCAACGGATTCAGATGGGAAACCAAGCCATGTGCTGTTCATGGCGGCAGGCTGTAACACACGGCGAAGCAGATGGTCAGCACACGTTGATTGCGTGATCGACTCAATCATCGCGGCCAGAACAGCGAATCCCATGCTCGAATATCGGCAATCCGTGCCTGCCGCAAAGTCGGGCGTCACTTCCGCCGTGGCATTCACAAAATCCTGAGTCGTTGCCGAGGCTGCACGCAGTTCCGTATTCTGCGGCAGCATGTCGGGCAGGCCGGACGTGTGAGTCAGCAAATGCCGGATGGTAATCTGCCGCAAGGGTCCGCGATGAAAACCCGGAAGATGATCACGGACCGCATCGTTGAGCGCCAGATGTCCTTCGGCCGCAAGTTGCACTGCCGTCATGGCCACGATGGGCTTTGTAATCGAAGCGATCAAATACCGCCTGTCCGGAAGTTCCGCAGCGGGCAGTGGCGAACCGCTGTCGGCTTCAGCTCCTGAATCAAGCGCGGTGTATTTCATCCGCAGTTTCAGCCCGCGGGCATCGCCTGCCGCCACGTCTGCGTACTTCAAGCTGGATTTCGCTGCGATGACGCGAAGTGCCTGTTCGAGTTTCATGTTTTTGAAGTCCCTGGGGGCTTGCTCTGATGGCCTGGATTTCTACGTGGCGTAAGCTTCCAGCTTGCCATCGTTGATCCGTTAAAAGGGGTAGGCCGGACCAAGCGCAGCGCCGTTC
>JAYTAK010000583.1:0-1591 GCA_043737515.1 Candidatus Kuenenia sp.
GCGAAATTCTCTGCCGCCTACGCCTACGGCTCGCCGTTAAACGATCATTCTCCCACACTTGATTTTTCCTTCAACACCAATCGGGAGCTGCACATTGAATCCGGTAGAGTCAGAAGTTTTCAAACCCGCCAGCCGTATGGAGAATGCCGAAGCATCTGGAAATCGTGCCGATGTCGGAATAGGATGCGGTCGATATCTCTGACTTCTCATACCCTGCGATTCGCAGCGATGCCAACTGCTGTCGATCGCCTCACGGGACACGTCCATTCATGAATCCAGTTCCGCGATGTCAGACCGTACCACTTGCCGCACATCAGGTCTCGTTTCAGATTGAAAACCGCGAAGTGCTGCGCTGGAACTCAGGGGCCGATTATCCTCGCCCGTTTTTCTTTCCCGTCGTCGCACCGTCGGGGGCCCTGCTGACTCGCATCGGTCATCCCGGCGCGCCGGATCATAACCATCATCAGTCCATCTGGTTTGCGCACCATAAAGTGACGGGAATTGATTTCTGGGGAAATGCGTCCCATGCCGTGATCCGTCAATTGCAATGGTTTGCGTACGACGACGGTGAGGATGCGTGTCGGATGGCGGTGGAACTGGGCTGGTTTGACGGGCACGACCCTGCTCCGTTGCTCAAGCAGGAACTGATCTGCGAAGTCAGGCCGCTGGCTGAATTCAATGAGTTCACGATCGAACTTCAAAGTCGTTTCGTGCCGGTGTCGGCATCGCTGGAATTCGGACAGACGAATTTCGGGTTTCTCGCCGTGCGAGTTGCGAAATCGATCTCAGCGGTCTTCGGTGGAGGCGTCCTGATCGGCAGCGAAGGAACTCAGACCGAACGCAATCTTTTCGAAAAATCCGCACGCTGGATCAGTTACAGCGGCGAGACCGGTCGTCATTACACTCGCATCGAAGGCATTACGTATTTCGATCATCCGTCGAATCCCGGACAACCGACCGGCTGGCACGTCCGCGACGACGGCTGGCTGTGTGCTTCGCCATGTATGAAGGCGGCGATCACGACCACACAGGAAGTTCCACTGACTCTGCGATATCTGCTGCATGTGCATTCCGGCGCGGTGCAGCAGGATCGAGCGGACTCGATGCACGCCGAATTCGCCGCCCGTAAACCACTGAACCTGGCCAAGGGCACTCAACCGCATACGCGATGGCAAGTCGTGCGCGAGCCGTAGATGGTGTGCCCGGTCGGAATGGACTCGGTTAACCGCGTGCCCAGCGGGCCGCGATCGTTCTATTTGAAATTTCGTATTTGAGATTTGAAATTTGAAATACGAAGCGCGGGGCGTTGCCCACGCGGTTAAACGAATGTGCCATCGTCAACCGCGTGAGGTCTATGTCGGCTGCAACAGCGTCCGCAGCCGCACTGTGACTTCGTCACGAGTCAACGAGCCACAGGCCACGTCGAGAGTGAGCTTTTCCCAGTGTTCACCATCCGGGATTGGCTTGTATCCGTTGAGCTGCAGGTGTACCAGGCATGCGCCCAAAGCCGTGCGTTTGTTGCCATCGACGAACGGATGATTTCCGCACAGATAAAACAGATACGCTGCCGAAATCGAGACGGTGTCGTCAT
>JAYTAK010000584.1:0-1590 GCA_043737515.1 Candidatus Kuenenia sp.
GCCAAACATGCTTTCACGGCCCAGAAAATAGAGCGGTGCCTTGGCGGCACGACTTTCGGAGATCGCATTTTCAACGAAGTCGCCATCGTCACCGGACTCGTCGGAAACAATGATCACGGCAAGTTTGCGTTTACCGCGAATCGCCGTCTGTTTGTATTCGTTGATGATCGTCGCGATCGACTGACACATGTTTTCCTGGCCGGATTGATCGACGGGGACTTTGTCGATGGCGGCTTTGATTATATCGAGGTCAGCCGTCGGGCGCGGCGTATGTTTGTGAATGCCCTGGCCATAACTGGCCACCACGGTGAGTAACTGCTCGCTGCCTTTTCGCAGCTCTTCATCCTTGGTCGTGGCGATTTTCAGTTCGTCCAGAACGCGGAGATAATTTTCACGGATCTCTTTGCGGTCATCTTCGAGACTTCCGGATTCGTCGAACAGCCAGATAACTGTGACTTTCTGCTGTCGCATCATGCGGATGATTTCCTGGGTGATGATTCCCATCGCAGCTCCGTAGCCTTCGACCATGGAGCCGACTTCACCGACGATCTCGCCTTCGCCCAGTTCCTGTCCGATCATCTCGTCGGAAGGCAACGCGACGTCGGTCGTGACGGGCCTGATGTTGACTTCTTTCATCACCGCGGCTTTTTGCACATTGACGGGGGCGGCGGCTGGTTGAGCCGACGCACCAACGACGGTCGATGGAGTTCCACCCGCAATCACGTTAAGCGTTTCAGCTGGTGCCGTGTCGAGTTCCACTTCGCGCGTAATTTCTTCTTGAGGCATTTCCTCAGTAAAAATTGATTCCAGCGTCATTTCCTTCGCAAATACCGGCAGCGAACGATGAATGAAGTACAGCGAGAAAATCACTGACACGTTGATCAGCAGAGAGACGCCCAGAGAGGGCAATGACTTGAAGAATGACTTCACAGCAAACTCCCGAAGCAAAAAGTGCCACGCAAAACGTCTTCGTGTGGCCCGCCATCATATGAAAACGCAGCCCCGAAGGGCCAGCAATTCCCTGGAGAATCTCGAATCGCAAAGGCAAAGGAATGCGATTCCGCCCCGGCATTGTACAAGATCCGACGCCGTTGTTTCAAAGGAACTCTACATAATCCCTCGGGAAACGTGATCGCTCCACGATTCGGACCTGAAGACCGCGACCGCCTGGACCATTCGCGAAAACTTCCGTTGGTGCTGCGAATAGATGTCTGCCGGAAAAGGCCAGGAAGTTTTTCGCGCTGTGGTAGGATTGGGCATGTGAATCAGCACTTCAGCCGGGTGCGATCTCTCCAGTCCTGAGTTTGCAATAGCATTTTTGCAGCTTGCGTGATTCAAAGGTGTCGCAGTTCCGTCGGGAAGAACCTCAGTTCTATTTGCCCCACTGGCCTCGTGCCAGTGGACCAAGGTTTGGCAACCAAAACGAAACGAACTGAGGAGGTCGCTCCCCAGCCGACCTTGCGTCGGTGGAAGCCAGGTTTGAAAACTATGACCGGTCCTGCGTCAGCGACACTGGCAACAAATCCGCGAAGTTTTCAAACCTGGCATCCACTGGCATGAAGCCAGTTGGGGGCCGGAATAACAGAGGGG
>JAYTAK010000585.1:0-3825 GCA_043737515.1 Candidatus Kuenenia sp.
CCGGTCGAGTCCTCACGACCACATGCAGATGATTGCTGAGCACTGCAAAGCTCATCACATCCAGAGCAAAGATGCCGGCCAGTTCTTCGAGCCTGCTGCGAATCCACTCCTTGCGATGGGAATAGTCCTTGCCGGTCGTCACATCTTCACCGCACAAAAACGTACGCCGCACACACCGATTGATCAGGTGAAACACCTGAATCTCATCCGTCGCACAAATCTCCGTTCGATTAACCCGTGGCATCGCAAACTTCTCCATTCAGGAAATCATTGACATCTCGACGGATAGACAATAACCTTCTCCCACATCCCTTTCAAGGTGGGTGGCACAGTTTTTACACAGTTTTTAGCACAGTTTTTCCACAGTTTTTCCAGTTTTTCCTCATCCGGAAACGGCCAACCAGCCCCACTGCCGACCCGCTCTCCAAAAACGTGCAGTTGCTCCGAAATCCACCGCGATCTATCCTCAGCCATCCTTGGCCTCCTCGGTGAACAACTTTGAATCTGTGCAATTCCAGTACTAACCGATGAGGCCTTTTCTGTGGATACAACTTCCTTCACCAAAATCACTTACACTTCCGGACGTGCGATTCAGACCAGACCCTTTTTTCTGTCTACTTCAGCACAATGAACTGCTACGATTCCCACTCGGTAAATCGTCCAGACAAACACCAAGTCGATTCATGTAGGGCGTAAAGCTCAAAAACGCCAGATGACGCAAGCGAGTCGACGAGATGCCCGTAGTAGATGAGTGCTTGTGTTCTGTTTCTGTTAAATCCCGGTCGCGAGAATTGAAGAAGGCCAATACTCGATGGGTACAACTTGCGAATCATCGGACCGAAATCCTGATCTCTCAAATGTTCCTGAAACGTGTCATTAGGGATTAGCACAACGCCACAATTGTCCTGAAACCTACTATTCAAATGCGATGCTGCGAGGTTCTTCCGTACATACTCGTCGCATGTATCCGCCTCCAAGGTAGGCATCGATACCTTCCTCATTAACGGCACCATTGCCCAGAATTCCTCTCGCCCAAGGGCAGTGAGCGTGCCCGCATTTGTGTTGTCTGATACGACCGCACATACACCGAACATTCCTGTTTTCAGACATGCTCGGTAGACTTCAAGTTCGTCAGGATGAAGATTCATGAGTTTCCTTATGTACCTGACCCGAAAGTTGAAAGATACCAATCAGCGTGGTCTTGTTCTGCCTTGTTCATGTATCCCCAGAATAGATCTCTCAGTCGTCCCCATACGAACGATTCCTTAATGGCTGGCGGCTTGGTTAGATATTCAGGCCCATCAATTGCATGATGTATCGCGTGAAACATCTCGTGGACCATCTGGTAGAAGAAAGAAAAAGGGGACATTCTACTTATTTGAGAAAGAAAGAAAAAGAGAAAGAAAAAGGGGACATTCTACTTATTTGATACTTTTGGTCTTCCGCGTGGCCGAAGAGAGGACTCAAGGCCGAGCTGTTTGGCGGTTGTTGCCTGCCAGCGAGCATCGCCGAATGGGGTGCCCCGAGCAAGACTATGGCGGAGCGATTTGAGTTCGGCGTCAGTCTGCACTCCGTTCACGTGGCGTGTCCACTGAGCCGGCTTCACAATCGGACCGTCGCACAGCAAGCCCTCCGGGCTGCTGCGAATTGTTGGCTTCAAACTGGACCACTCCCAGTCCTGCGGAATCGCTCCCACTTTGACTTTGCACATCTGACGGCCCGTCCAATCGAGCAGTTTCAGATATTCATCCAGCATCATGGACAAACAACCTTTGTTGCTGGTACAGCGAGCTGTTGCCTTCTTGCGAACCCTCCTGCGCGGCGGATTCAGGGCAGTCGGAGCGGCTTTCTCACAGTGCTCACCGCGCACATCCTGAGCCTCCGATGTCGAGACTTCCGCAGCCGATGCCCGATCTTCAATTCGTTCTTTCACGCTTGTGAAGTCGCTGTTTTTCCAACTGCAACCTGGAGCTATCTCCAGGCGAGTCCCGGCGTGTAACATACTTGGGCGAAAACGGAATTACACTGCGAAAAACTGTTAACGCAGGGTTAAATAGAACTTCGAAATCTGTAGACTGAATCAACAAACCGCTAACGCCATTCCGCTGACATCAACTGGCATGACTATGGTCCGATTCTGTTTTCTGACACGACACCTGCTGCACCTTCTGTCCGCAGCGGCAGCAATGCTGAGCAGTACTGTCGTCGCTGCAGACGAACGAGCGGAGTTTTTCGAATCCCGGATCAGGCCACTACTGATCAATCGTTGCTATGAATGCCACAGCGCAGAGACGGAACAGAATGGTGGATTGCGGCTGGATTCCAAAGCCGGATGGGAAGTCGGTGGTGATTCAGGACCGGCGATTGTGCCAAATGATCCGGACGCAAGTTTGCTCATCAAAGCCGTGCGTTGGGACAATCCTGATGTGCAGATGCCGCCGAAGGACGCCGGTGGCAAACTGACGGCGGCGGAGATTGCGGATCTCGAAGCCTGGGTGAAGAACGGTGCGTTCGATCCTCGTACGGAAGTCGGGGCAGCGAAGATTCGCAAGTCTTGGGACGAAACATTTGCGGAGCGGCGTCAATGGTGGAGCCTGCAGCCGGTGGCTGATCCGCCGGTCCCCGAAGTCAATGATGTCGCCTGGAGTGGCTCAGCGATCGATCGGTTTCTGCGGCATCGAATGACGTCAGATGGAATCACGCCCGTGGGACTGGCGTCACCGGAAACTTTGATTCGCCGCGCGACGCTTGTGTTGACTGGTCTGCCTCCGCAGCCGAACGATGTTTCCACGTTCGTCGAAGCCTGCAAGCACGATCGCGACGCTGCGTATAGACAACTGGTCGATCGCTTGCTGGCAGCACCGCAGTTCGGCGAACGCTTCGCGCGGCATTGGCTGGACGTCGTGAGATTCACAGAAACGCACGGCAACGAATGGAATTACGATGTCCCGTACGCGTGGCGGTACCGGGATTACCTGATTCGAGCGTTCAATGACGACGTGCCCTACAATCAGTTTGTGCGTGAACACATCGCCGGTGATCTGCTCGCGACTCCTCGGTACAACGCGACGGGGCAATTCACTGAATCAGTGATCGGAACCGCGTTTTACCGTTTCGGTGAAGTGAATCACGATAGTTGTGTGCTGTTCGGCAGCATCGGTTACGACGTCGTCGATAATCAACTGGACACGCTCACGAAAGCCTTTCAGGCGACAACGGTTGCGTGTGCGCGGTGTCACGATCATAAGATGGATGCTGTTTCGACAAAGGATTACCACGCATTATTGGGGATTCTCCGCAGCTCAAGGTCGGTACAGCACACGCTGGATAACGACATAGTCAACTCCTTGACAATGCACAATCTCTCAATGTTGAAGACATCCATTCGAAGCGAACTTTCAAGTATCTGGAAGCGTGATGCCGCAGCACTGAATGCAGACAAGCTCAACGCGCTGCAGGCTGCGGCTGGTGATGCTGTTCCCATCGCGACAGATCCGTTGTTTGCATGGAGTCGATTGACGAAACATGCCGCGACGCCTGGTGCCAGCGTCCCTGAGTCATGGCAGTCTGCCGCCGCAGAGTACACAGCCAGGTCTGCCGAGCACGCGGCCTTCAACGCATCCCAGTATACGACCGTCGCGGACTTTCGAGATGGGAAGAAAGGATTCTGGACCGCTGACGGCATGGGGCTCCGCGATTGGTATCCCTGGGAATGTCTTCCCGGCGACTTCAGCGTTGCGACCGAAGGTGAATCGGCGATCCGGCATGTGTTGTCGGCCGGCGTCTATACGTTTCGCCTGTCGGACAAATTGAACGGAGCGTTTC
>JAYTAK010000586.1:0-1589 GCA_043737515.1 Candidatus Kuenenia sp.
GCTTTGTCAAATCTTTGTTTTCGGGTGGCCGGGGTTGGAGGGCGATAGCCCGAAACCCCGGGGCTTCCTTCGCTCCGCTCAGTCCAGCCCCGGCCACCCAACCCTGTCTCTTGGCTGCGACAAAGCACTCGTTCACTTCCGTCCGTAAACACCGCCGCGTCGCGGTTGCCACAATCCGTCCGTGTTCGCATCACGACGGCGGGTCCAGGAAATCTCAGTCGGCGGAGCGACTGAGCTACGGGTTTTCTTCGGAATTGCGAGAAGCATCAACTTCCGGACAATCCCTGGCCTCTTTCAATTCGCTATGATTCGCGGCCTGTTCTGTCCACTTTCAGGTCTGCAATATTCCGAGTACATTCATGAGCAATACTAATCCATTCGGTGCCGAAGCCACTCTTTCCACATCCGGCGGCAGCGTTAAGTACTTCAGTCTTCCGAAGCTGATTAAAGACGGCATTGGCGACATCAACACGCTGCCGTTTTCGATCCGCGTGCTGCTGGAAGCCTGCCTGCGAAATATCGACAATTTCATCGTCACCGCTGACGACGTCAATAACCTTGCCAACTGGAATGCGGCCAGCCCCGCTCAGGTTGAAGTGCCGTTCAAGCCCGGCCGCGTCGTTCTGCAGGACTTTACGGGCGTCCCCGCAATTGTTGACCTTGCCGCGCTGCGAAGCGCAATGGTGCGAATGGGTGGCGATCCGAAGAAGATCAATCCCCTCGTGCCATGCGATCTGGTGGTCGATCACAGCGTGCAGGTGGATGAATTCGGGTCGAAATTCGCGTTGAAGCACAATGTCGAAATTGAATTTGAACGCAACATGGAGCGCTACCAGTTCCTGCGCTGGGGTCAAAAGGCTCTGAACAATTTTCGCGTCATCCCGCCAGCAACCGGCATCGTGCATCAGGTCAATCTGGAATATCTGGCCACCGTTGTGATGACGACAAATGGCGTCGCCTATCCGGACAGCCTTGTCGGCACCGACAGCCACACCACCATGATCAACGGACTTGGCGTTGTTGGCTGGGGCGTCGGAGGGATCGAAGCTGAAGCAGTGATGCTCGGCCAGCCGGTCTACATGCTGACTCCGGAAGTCGTGGGATTCCGAGTGTCGGGCAAGTTGCCGGAAGGGGCGACCGCGACCGACCTGGTACTCACCGTGACTCAGATGCTGCGTGCTCATAAGGTCGTCGGCAAGTTTGTCGAATTCTTCGGCCCCGGTCTGGATGCCCTGAGTCTCGCCGACCGGGCAACGTTGGCCAACATGGCACCGGAATATGGTGCGACGATGGGCTTCTTCCCGGTCGATGCGGAAACGCTGCGATATCTCGAACGCACGGGCCGACCAAAGCAGTTGATCGAACTCGTCGAACGCTATTACAAAGAACAGGGACTGTTTCGCACGGCCAGCTCGCCGGAACCTCGCTTCACCAGCAAACTGGAACTGGATCTGGCGGATGTTGTCCCGTCGCTGGCTGGGCCGAAGCGTCCACAGGACCGCATCCTGCTGAAGGACATGCTGCCCGAGTGGAAAAAATCGCTCAGCGGCACATTCGGCAAAGCACAGGCGTCTGCGGCGGTGAAGGTC
>JAYTAK010000587.1:0-1588 GCA_043737515.1 Candidatus Kuenenia sp.
CGATTCAACTGCCAGTGACCAAAGACAACTCGATCGTCATGGTTGACGGTGAATGGGACTTGAACGCCGGACAGCAAGGGCGCATTCGTATGAAAGGCACCCAGCACATGGTTACCATGACGTTTGATACGTCTGCTATCGCCGGGAAACGAGTGAAGAAGGCGACGCTGGTTTGCGTGAAAGGAGAACAGGAGATTTCCGGCGTCAGCATTTCCACCATCGCCACACCGTGGGATGAATATCGCTCGAACGGTCTGACGGCGGGAAGGGATGGCGTTGAAGATTGGGGCTACCGGGGAGCCAAGTTTCCGGCGGTCTGCGGAGGCAACGGATTTACACTGGTTCACCAGACGAATTCAGAAATCCGTGATGGTAAGTATCACTGGGACGTGCCGCCCGACATGGTTCATGCGATGGCGATAGGCGTCGCACATGGGCTGGCCATTCATGAACATGACTCAGACACAGGGCGCAACCCGACGATCTTTACGCGTGAGCAGTCTGGAAAGATGCCGTATCTGATCGTAGAAGTGGATGATCGGGTTGAAGCCAAGGCAGAGGCTGCGACTGAGCTTCGGTTGGACACGGCCGACAGTCGTTCGGCGCGACTCATGCTGACGTCGCCAATGCACGGGTTTGCCTACGAAGTCAGCATCGATGGTAAGTTGCTTGGTCGGCACAACATCCCGCTTGTTATCAACGGTCGCAAGCAAACGATTCCGCTGCGAGACCTCTCGTCGTCGATCGCCGCAGATCAACCGTATGAAATCCAGGTCGTCACTTTGAATCGAATAGGTCAGCGATCACAGACCGCGGTGCTCAGCAGCGTGATTCTGAAATCAGGTTCGATCGAGAAACCGGCAGTGTCTTTTGCACCTCCGCACTCGTCAGTGGGAGTAGACCTTGGTGTGATTCCGATCGTGGATAAGTATGACGCATCAGGAATTGCTGTCGGTGTCCTGCCGCCGGACTACCGGACTCACAATTCGATCTTCGACGGTCACCGGGTTCGCCTCACCGCTGCTGCGGGGGAAGTCGTCGGATTTCAGCTATTGCTGCGAAGTCAGCAGGGGAAACGCGATGAAAAAGTGTCCGTCAAAGTTCAGCTGGACAAAGCTCGAATCGATTTGCATCAAGCCGTGTACGTTCCGGCAAAAGCAGAAGCTGTGGGACGCTTGATTCCCGATCCGCTGCTTCCGATGCCGGATTCCATTTTGCTTGAGCCTGATGCGGATTGCTCGGTCGTTGCCGATGTCACTATTCCTTTCGACGCTATTCCCGGCGTTCGCACAGGGAAGATCACAATCTCCGATGGTCGCGTAGTACCGCTGGAAATGAAAATTCTTCCTTTCGCGTTACCTCGTCAGGCGACGTTCTTCTGCGAGATGAATGGCTACGGTTTGCCCGATCACGTCAACGAATACTATGCCTTGCAGCAAATCGCGTACGACCATCGCGTTCACGCGAACATCCTGCATTACTCGCACAATACGGCAGCCCCGGGATCAAGGAAGAGTAATCTCGATATGCGTCTTCGTTCCGGGCGGCGGATGGACAATAGGAAATACGACAGCATTGAACCGGGTGC
>JAYTAK010000588.1:0-1583 GCA_043737515.1 Candidatus Kuenenia sp.
AACAGGCTTGCAACACCAAAGTCCGTCAACTTAATGACGCGATCTTTGGTGAGCAGCAGGTTGGACGGCTTGATGTCCCGATGCACAATCCCGGCGTCATGTGCGGCCTTGAGTGCGGCGGAGATTTGCAGCGCGATCTCGATGACTTCTTTCCATGGCAATCGTTTACGATCCGTGATCTCAGTCGTCAGCGTCGAGCCATCGATATATTCCATAGAGTAGTAAAACGTGGCATCATCGGTTGTGCCGTCTTCATACAGTTCGATGATGTGCCGATTTGACAACTTCCGCAGCGATTCGATTTCACGACGGAATCGCTGAACGAAACCATCTTCACGAGCCATCGACGGCGGCAGCACTTTGACGGCGGCCGTCTTTCCCGTGACGTTGTGGACGCCCAGATAGACATTGCCCATGCCGCCCGCGCCGATTTTGCGTTCGATTCGATAGGGGCCAACCTGATCCGGATGCATATGTGTGTCCTGCGTGAGTGCTTTGGCTGAATGACAGGGGCAGAGCCACTATCCTTCAACAACCAGAAACCTTGGGTCCGTCTGCCGGATGATCTCATTGATTCCGGTCTGATTGAACCCACGATAACCGTCATTTCGTTCTAAAATCTCCAGATGCGACCCCACGGCACCTTCGGCAGTGAAACGAGCGGCCTGTTCTCGCGTGATCCAGCCCGCGCGTTCGGCTTCAGCGAGGCGATCCGGACGGACATTCCAGCGTTCGCCTTCCGTAAAGCACTGACGCAGAAATGGAAAATCCGTGAACGGTTTCATGCACTTTACACCGAATTCTTCCAGTTGCCGGCGAGCCCCATCGAAATCAAACTGACATTCCAGATGATGCATTCCTGCTGCGAACATGGCTTCTCCATGCAGCGCACACCAGAGTCCGATTGTGCCGAGGCTGGCACTGCTCTGCAAAGGCTGATGCGAAATGTCGCCGGAAATCTCATCGGGACTGAGATCCACGTCGGCGAAAATGACGACGCCGCCGACCGGATGTTCAATCACCTGGGCCCCCCAGCCCGCTTCAAGTCCGGCATAAAATCGTTCGCGACATTCAAAACCCAGCATCTCCAGCAGCGAGATGAGTCGTGAAAAGCAGACTCGACTGCTGCGATAGGTATGGTGATCGTGATTTCCCCAGCCGACGCCGATCGACGCCTGCCGCATGTACTGTACCTGACCCGCACGATTTCGTCCCTGCCAGTAAGCGCGTTCTGCTTCGAAGAACAGATGACACGCGACATCGCGACCAACCGTTTCGATTGCCTGCCCGACAAGCTGTTGCACTGAATCATACGCTTCAGTCACAGTATCGAAATTTCGCTGCCGATGTCGAAGTGACTCGCGAACAACCTGCGCTTCAGTTTTCTGACGATCAGTCAACGGCTCAACGTACGTACGAATGCTGCATCCATTTCGTTCGATCACGCCGAATTCGACTGCCGTATTCAAGTGGCACAAAAAGGCTTCACGCCGCAAGTCGAATGGATGGCCGGTGATGTCGATCGAAAAACGATGACAATTTGCCACGTAAAAATCACTTACGGAATCTACGCGGAGCATCAT
>JAYTAK010000589.1:0-3811 GCA_043737515.1 Candidatus Kuenenia sp.
CGGCAGGTGTCTGGCAATTGCCGGAACTGCGCTCCGCTTGGTCCGGCCTACAGACTGGTGATTTAACGTGGGATAAGCTTCCACCTTGTCAAGTTTTCCCCCAAAAATTGAGTTTTCATTCCGCGATGGCAAGCTGGAAGCTTACCCCACGTAGAAATCCAGTCGAAATCAACCGGCGGCTAGCGCCGATCCGCTTACAAAAGCAGAGTGCCATGGAACCAATCATCTCGATCCGCAACGTGGGCAAACAGTTTGGTGCCGTCCGGGCACTGGACAATGTCAGCTTTGATGTCGCGCCGGGCGAACTGCATGCGGTGATGGGGGAAAACGGCGCGGGCAAAAGCACGCTCATGAAGATTCTGTCCGGAGTCATCAGTGGCTTTGAAGGCCAGTTGCTGCTGCGAGGCAAACCGGTTCAGTTTTCCAGCACGCGCGATGCGGAGAATGCCGGGGTCAGCATTATTCACCAGGAACTGAATCTGGTCGAACAACTGTCGGTCGCTGCCAACATCTTTCTGGGTCGTGAATCCAGGTCATGGTTCGGCATACTGAATCAGCGGGAAATGGATGACCGGGCGGCGGCTCTGCTGGCGGAGCTGGATACAAACATATCTCCCCGTGCTGCGGTAAGTACGCTCCGCGTCGGTGATCAGCAACTGGTCGAAATCGCGAAGGCACTGTCGCTGCAGTCCGACATTCTGATCATGGACGAACCAACCAGCGCGCTGACGGAATCCGAAGTCGCGAGGTTGTATCGAGTCATCGACAAGCTCCGCACGCGCGGTGTGACGATTCTGTATATCTCACACAAGATGAATGAAGTGTTCCGGCTGGCAGATCGAATCACCGTCCTGCGCGACGGACAATTCGTACAGACCGTCAATCGTATAGACGCCTCGCCTCGGGGGATCGCGCATTCCATGGTCGGGCGGGATATCGAACCGCAGAAAAAGCACACGACCGAACGTGCCGCTTCCGTCGTGCTGGAAACAAGAAACCTGTCTCTGCCCTGGCTAGGACATTCCCGCGGCTGGCGACTCCAAAATGTGAATCTGAAACTGCATCGAGGAGAAATCCTCGGCATCGCCGGTCTGATGGGTGCTGGTCGTACCGAGCTGCTGGAATGTCTGTTTGGTGCCAGCGACTTATCGCCTCAGGGTGAAATCCTGCTCGAAGGTAAGCCACGGCGCTTCAGTCATCCGTCGCAGGCCATGCAGGCCGGAATCGCGATGGTGACAGAAGATCGCAAACGACTTGGCTTGTTTGCTCACATGACCGTCCGCGAAAACATCACGGTGTGCGCGCTGGGTGATGTGTCTTCTGCCGGAGTCATCGGGCAAGGGAGTGAAACGGCGGCGGCGATGAGTCAGATCAAGTCGATGTCCGTCAAGACCGATGGCCCCGAGGCGATGATCACCACCTTGAGCGGCGGGAATCAGCAGAAGTGCATTATTGGTCGCTGCATGTTGACGAATCCGAAAGTGCTGCTGCTCGACGACCCGACACGCGGCGTGGATATCGGCGCGAAAGCGGAACTGTATCTGCTGATGGAACAACTGGCCTCGGAAGGCATGGCAATTATTGTGACGTCCAGTGAACTGCCCGAACTGCTGACCGTCAGCGACCGGATTCTGGTGCTCAGCGAAGGCGTGTTGACCGGCGAATTCAGCCGATCCGAAGCCACCGAACAACGCATCATGGAAGCGGCCACAAAAACGCAGTTGTGACCACCCTCAGGATGGACATTTTTGTCCTGGTGCTTTGTCAAATCTTAGTTTTCGGCCGGGGCTTCCTTCGCTCCGCTCAGTCCAGCCCCGGCCACCCAACCCGATATCCTGGCTTTGACAAAGCACTAGCACTCCGTTCATCCCACAAATCAAGATGAATTTTTCGGATTGGGTGTGGAATTCCGGCAGGACAGTCGCCATTGTGGCACTTGAGAGACGCGGTTATAGTCTCGACTCGATGGTTCCCGATCAGGGACTGATTTTCGACTTGATCATTCCTGTCCCGGTTCTCGCGGCACAACTCTGAATTCTTCCTTTCTGAATTCTTTTCCATGTCCTACAGCCAACTCTTCGAACACGATCAGCAGTTCATGCGTCTGGTCCGTCGCGAAACCGATGTCGATCTTGTCACGGCCGCACTTGAGATCGCCCGCGACGGACAAACCGATCTGATGTTTGAACCGACGCGAGTTCGCCTGCAGCGTTCTGTCGCCCGGCTGACGCATCCCGTCACGCAGGCAGGGTCCGACGTAGAAGAATTGAAACTGCTCGTTCGCTACATGACGGAAGAATTGAATCTGCGTGGCGATGACGACTGCTTTTCGGAACCAGACGCCAGTTACCTGAATCGCGTACTGGAAACCGGTCGCGGCATCCCGATTTCTTTGTCTCTCGTTTATCTGAACGTCGCGAACGAACTGGGAATCCCGCTGGAACCAATTGCGGCCCCGTCGCATTTTCTGACCCGACTGCAGACGGATTCGGGAAACTTATACGTCGATGCGTTCGACAACGGTCGCATCATGGACGAGGCAGAATGCCTTGATTGGCTGCACGGAATTACGGAATTGCCTGTCGCCGAAATTCGCCGGTCATTCAAACCGGTGGACGAACGCACCATCGTGATTCGCATGTTGAACAACCTGAAAGCGTTGTTCGGAAACCGTGAAATGTGGGTCTCCGCATGGCGTGTCCAGTGCCGACTGTCGATGCTGATTCCGGGGTCGTATCGCGAGCGCCGCGATCATGCCATTTTAACGCTCCGTGCCGGTCGCCCCGGTGAAGCGATGGATCTGCTGCAAAGTTGCCTGAACGTCTGCCCTGTCGATGAACGCCCGGTTCTGAATCAGCATCTGACGCAGGCCAAACGCGACGTACCGAACTGCAACTGATCGCGGTTCTGCCCTTCAAATCCCCATCGCGGCAAGTCCGTCGGTCAGCCGTTCGACCAGGCCACCGATGATCGGGTGACGCACTTCAAACTCGATGATCGATTCCTTCATCCGCTGAGAAAGCGTGCCGGTCGCGGTTGTCTCGACCGAATTCACTGAATTCGCGGTCGTATCCGAAGCCAGTGTTTGCTGAATCTCGTGAGTCAGCGACTGCAGGGATTTTCGATGATCGGGATGAATCGATTCGGCGTTTGCGAGTTCCTCCTGCAACAATTTGAGGATACTGAGCATTTCTTCCGGATTCATCTTTTCACTCCTTAAAACAAATGACTTCGCTGCCTCCCCACGGCCAGGAGACAAGTAACGATCAGCTTGGTATTGTACCAGCTTGAGTCAAACCACGCTTGAAGATTCATGAATTTGTTGAGGCCATTATGATCACTCTGCCTGTTTCGACCGGCGCTGCGTTGCCGTCAGTGGGATTCGGATTCTGGAAAGTTGAAAAAGCCAGTGCCGCAGAAGTCGCGCAGCAGGCGATTGCTGCCGGATACCGCCATCTGGACTGTGCCTGCGATTACGGCAATGAAGTCGAAGTCGGTCAGGGGATCGCTCAGGCCATTGCCTCCGGGCTTTGCCAGCGGGACGACCTGTGGGTCACGTCTAAACTGTGGAATACCTATCACTCTGCCGAACATGTGAGAATGGCATGTGAAAAGTCACTGAAGGATCTGAGTCTGAAGCAACTGGATCTGTATCTGATCCACTTTCCGATCGCGCAGAGGTTTGTCCCGATTGATGTGCGCTATCCGCCTGGCTGGTTTTTTGATCCGGCTGCGACAGAGCCTCGCATGGAAGAAGTTCGCGTGCCGATCAGCGAGACATGGGCGGCGATGGAGAAACTCGTTGATGACG
>JAYTAK010000590.1:0-3808 GCA_043737515.1 Candidatus Kuenenia sp.
GAACGTGGCAATCGACATAATTCCGAATTCACCATGATCGAATGGTACGGCGTTGGCTCGACCTGGCTGCAACAGCTTGACGTGACGGAATCACTTGTCCGAACGGCAACGGCTGCTGCCGCTCGTGTGACAGGACGAGACATTGCTGATCGGTGGAGTCTCGAATCGTTTCAGCAGACCACGTACGCGGCGGCATTTCAGCGTGCGTTCGGGGTTGATGTGTTTGATTGCAGCGGACGCCAGTTATTGGAGGCCGCCCGGCACTTCGGTGTTTCGTTGCCGACCGATCTGCGTGAAGACTGCATCGACGATATCTTAAACGTCATGCTGGCATCGGCGATCGAACCGAAACTGGGGGGCATGTCGGACGGCGGCAAAATTCGTCCCGAGTTCCTCTGTGACTATCCGCCTTCTCAGGCGGCGCTGGCCGTGGTTTCGGAAACGTATCCGCAGGTGGCTCGCCGTTTCGAGTTGTATGTCCATGGTCTGGAACTGTGCAACGGGTACCAGGAGTTGACGGATGAGTCTGAACTGCGGCGACGGGACGCAGTTCAGACTCAACGACGAATCAGCGAGCAGTCGCCGGAACTTCCCGGTGCGTCGCGACTCACGGCGGCCATGCAGTCGGGTCTGCCCCAGTGTTCCGGAGTTGCGCTGGGCTTCGATCGACTGGTGATGATGGCGACCGGGACTGCAGATATTCGTGAAGTGATGGCATTCCCGGACGACCGCGCGTAGGGTGGGATAAGCTTCCAGCTTGTCACTGCTTTACGAAAACCCCGTAGTTTTCTTCAATCGATGCCAGGCTGGAAGTCTGGCCCACGTAAAATTCAGACTAAATCAACAAACCGCCAGCGCCATACCGCTCACAAATCGAGTGGCATTGGGCGGGCGCTGGCTGGACTCGCAGGGCGGAGGCTGCTTTCCGTTTGGCATTGCTCAAGTTGTTGCATACAATCCGGCCACGATGACGTAACTCCAGCATTCACGAGGCGAAGACGAAATGTATCACAACAATAACCCGTACGCTGTCAGCAGTGATCTGTTTGCGATTGATGCGGCACTCAGCGAGCGTCTCGCCTTTCTCCGCAAAGTCTATCTGCATGTTTTCGGTGCGATTCTGTTCCTGATCGGGTTGGAGTTCCTGTACTTCACCACGCCCATGGCCGATTCGATTATGATGCTGTTTGGCAGGCGCACATGGTGGATCGCCTTGCTCGGATTTATGGCGGTCACCTGGTTTGCTCAGCGTCTGGCGTACAGCGGTGCCTCGCAGACATCGCAGTATCTTGGCCTCGGAATGTTCACCGTCGCTGAATCGGTGTTCGTTGTACCGGCGATCTGGTTTGCACTGCGGATCAATCCCGACCTGATCGGCCAGGCGGCGTTTCTGACGTTGCTGATCACGGGCGGGCTCACGCTATTTGTCGTGTTTTCGAAGGCCGACTTTTCGTTCCTCCGAAACTTTCTGTTTGTCGGCGGCATTGCAATTCTGGGCGTCGGAATTCTTTCGATGTTCGGCCTGTTCGGAGGATTCCATGTCGGAACAATTATTTCCGGTGCGATCGTGGCGCTGATGTGCGGCTACATTCTGTACGAGACATCACTCATCATGCACCATCTTCCGACGACCGCACATGTGGCCGGCGCGATGATGATCTTTGGTTCCATCGCACAATTATTCCGCCACATACTTTTCCTGTTGCTGCGTTTCAGAAACGATTAGAGCCCGCGCAGAATTAACCTTGTCAGTACTCCACGTTGAGTCCGAATGTCGAAATCCGAATGCCGAAATCCGAAAGAAATTCGAAGCAGGAAATTCAAAAATAAGTTGATTTGCCTTTTTGTTTGATTGTGATTTAGGATTTCCTTCGAGTTTCGGATTTCGAGTTTCGGGCTTCCAACTCAGCCTGATGGCATAAGTTATTATTGCTCAGCTCCTTCGTCGAACGCTGTTCATGCATTGGATCGAGTCTTCACAGGGCTTCCAGGAATGTCGCTGTCGTCTGCAAAGCGTGATTCGCTGATCCGCTTCACATCTCGCCTCGCAGACGCCTTGAATGGAATCAGTCCCGGCGCGCATCGTGCATTAGCGGTCAGGATGCTCAAGGGGATCGGATGGCGATGTGAACTGGATCATGTGCATCTGTTTCTCGCTCAGTTCAAAGACAAACCGCAGATTTCACTGTACAGTGAATGGTCGCGTTTGAAGACGCCGTCCCTTGCATCGAAGTTGCAACGTGTGGAACTGGCGATTGTCGGCGAACAGCCGTCGCATCTGCTGCCGTCCGGAACGGCGGTTTATTGCGGCATGAACGGACAATCTGAAGCGTGCAGTCGCCTGGTCACCAGCATCTTAAGTGACCTGACCTGTGCCGCGTATGAAATGATTCCGATTCTGATCAGCAAGAGACTGCGCGGTGTTATTGCGGTCGGGCATGATCAGGGGCCGCAGCATCTGGATGCAGTGTGTCATCATCTGCTGCAACTCACAGGCCGCGTGTTTCTCGGCAGTTACCGCACTGCACGTCGGGAATCCAGGCGACGACAGAATCATCGTCAGTGGCGAAACATCGCGAAACTGGCCTGCGATTTTGCCCTGGTTCTGGATTCGTCACTGGAAATTGTCAACACCGTGCCGTTCAGAAATCAGACTCCGCCGGCTGCGATTGGCCTGCGTCTGCTGGACATTGTGGCACGTACCTCGTACGAAACTGTGCTGCAGTTGATCCGTGACGCCATCAAGTCAGGGAATCCACGGACGTGTGATTTTCTGCTGCTCAAGGGAACCGGAAAACAAAGCTCTTTCAATGCACGCATTGAGCCTGGCGGCGAAACGGCAACCTGTGCGTGTACGATGTACCTGACAAGCAACGATGTTGAACGGGCTGCGGCCAATGAATTAGCTCAGCTTCGCGAACAACTGGCGCAGGCGTCAAGGCTCAGCGTCATCGGAAATCTTTCGTCAGAGTATGCCCACCAGTTGACACAGCCGTTGCAGGTGATTCAGTACCAGTCCTTTACGCTGAAAACCCGACTGCGAGGCGGGGAAGCGACCGTCGAGCAGATGTTGCAGAATGTTTCTGCAATTCAGGATAGTGTCGATATCGCGAGTGAAGTGATCTTCAGCCTGCGAGACTTTCTCCAGGATCGCCGTGCCCGGCTGGGCGCGACGGACCTGGAATGCATGATCGATCATGCAACAAAACTGGTGCAGCCGCGTCCGGACAGCGTCTCAGTCAGAATCTCCGTGGAAGATGAAGAAGCACTGCTTCAGCGTGATCCTCCGCTGGAAGTGCATGTCGATCGCGTGCAGACGACATACGTGCTGATTAATCTGCTTGTCAACGCAATCGAAGCCTGCGCACATGCGGAGACCGTCGAGCCGGAAATCAGAATCCAGTTGAGATCCCATCCGTCCGGGCCGTACGTCCTGCTGTCTGTGTCGGACAACGGTCCCGGCCTGCCGAAAGGCGATCCGGAGATGGTCTTCAAACGATTCTTCACGACCAAGACGCACGGCTTCGGGATCGGACTTGCGATCTGTCGCGATGTGATCGAGCGGCAGCGAGGCAAAATTGAGGCCAGGAACAATCCGGTCGCCGGATGCACGTTTGCGTTTTCAATGCTGCTTCAAAGCGACGAGGCAGAAGCAGAAACACGCGCTTTGGACGAAGCCGCTGATGACATGATCGAAAGTGCGGATTAGCACCGGCACAGAAATAACTGTCGTGGCCGACGCTGCCAGCGTCAGTTCGGATGCTGGCAGCATCCACCACGAGGCGACACTTATTGGTGCGCCAGTCCT
>JAYTAK010000591.1:0-1579 GCA_043737515.1 Candidatus Kuenenia sp.
ATGCCGAGCATCGACAGGAACGGCTGCACCAATCGCAGATCGACGTCTCGCGCACCGATCTGAATGGTTTGTCGGCCCTTGTCGTCTGCGCGAGGCTGCAGGTAAATCTGAATCCGCGCAGCATTCTGGTCGCCGGATGGATCCGTACCGACAAGATCTTCCAGCGGGATATCCGGAAAATCGCTGACCAGTTCATCCAGACCGGCTGCAATCCGCGTTGGTCGCCGCGCTGTTCGCTTCGCAACATGCTGACGACTTGCCTGCCGAATTGAGGCCGACAGTTTCAATGCGGGCAGCCAGCGCGAAGTGTCCATCGTCGAGAATGCGCCATTGATGTCTGTGACTTCTGCAATCGCCGGTGCTTCAGATGTCAGGTTCGGTCGCGAATCTGTCGCGGGGTCTTCTGCCGACGTGACCGAAGTCGGAGTTGACTCCAGCACACTGGCGGGTGCCCCGGATCGAAGCTGCACAGCACCATTTTCGATCGTGACTCGAAATGGAAACTGATCGTTGCTGGTTTCCGTGGATTCCCCGAAGAGTTCAGCAATCGTGCGATCAAGATTCGTGCCGCGTTCGTCCGCGATCAATGTCAGACGTGGCGACTTTACCACGATCCCAGTGCCACGACCGCTGTTCAATGCAATCCGCCAGAGCGGTTCGATCGTGGTGATGCGTTCGATTTCGCACAAGATCGGCGTTTTGGATTTTGAAGTGTCCGGCTGAATCGGCGGACTCAGGTCCAGCACTTTCAGACTGGTGATTTCCACCGGAGCCCACCAGTGCATTTTGATGCTGCCGAACGAAACTGCGGCTGCCAGTTTCGGGTTGACCTTTTGCATGATCACGGGCACGGAACCGGTGAGCGACACAGCACTCGGTGCAGCCACGATGAGGACAATCAGCAGCAAGAAAGATTTGAGGAACCAGCGAGATTTCTTCGCTGGTTTTGGCTTCGACTTTTTGCCTTGCTGTTCGTCCGGAGATTCGGTGGATTCAATGGCAACCTTCACCATAATTAAGCCTCAATGCTTCTCGAATGAATCAGGAATGCGATCCTTCGCATTCCAACATCATGATCGACGAGAACACCGCCGTCAGTACAACTCCACCCGGCAAGGTCAACCAGACCCCCGTGTTTGCCTGAGGTCTGTTAAAGTGTAGCGGTTGTAACGATTCCGGTGGAGATCTGTCTGCTGCCTGAATCGGTCGGGATGAAGTCGCCGATTTCGGAAGGTCCTGCTTGCCGAGTTCATTCTTACCCAAAAATTTTGAGACCGGCGTGGCAACCCTTGTGTTCGTCACGTCACTGCAAACCAGCCCATGCAGGTCCGCCTGATGTGAATCCTGTTGCCGCGTCGATGAAGATTCGACACGGCGAATGATGTGATCGGCATCGACTGCACCTGAGTCTCGCAGTTGCTCAATGACGGTGGCCACCTCAGGCACCGAGTGGTGGCCCAGCAACTGGAGCACACGCGCGTAATGACGCACGCCACTGCGAGCCCCGTGACGCTGTTCGAGGCGACTGCGAAGCTCGGCGAAGCATTCCGGAAGCACCCAGTCGCGATACACATTCGAG
>JAYTAK010000592.1:0-3802 GCA_043737515.1 Candidatus Kuenenia sp.
TTGCCCACGGGACTGCCGCATCGCGCGGGGGACGCCGCGACTTGCCGCATCATCCGCCGCAGGTGAAGAACGTGATATTTCTGTGCATGGCAGGAGGCCCCTCGCACCTGGAAACTTTTGATTTTAAGCCGCAGCTCAATGCCATGAATGGCCAGGCGATGCCGGAGTCGTTCACGAAAGGCCAGCCGATTGCGCAGTTGCAGGGACAGGAACTCAAAGTGCAGGGGCATCTCACTAAGTTCAGGCAGTATGGTCAGAGCGGTCAGTGGGTGAGCGACTTCCTGCCGCATCAGGCCGGGATCGTGGACGACCTGTGCATTCTGCGATCGATGGTCACCGAACAGATCAACCACGATCCGGCGCATACCTTCATGAACACCGGGACGGCGATCAGCGGACGACCGTCGATGGGCGCGTGGGCGACTTACGGTCTGGGAAGTGAGTGCGATGATCTTCCCGGCTTCGTCGTGCTGACCAGCGTCGGAGGTCGTAACCCGCAGCCGATCGCGTCTCGGCAATGGTCGGCTGGTTTTCTGCCGAGCCAGTATCAGGGCGTGGAGTTTAATTCGAGCGGTGCTCCGGTGCATTACGTCAACAACCCTCCCGGAATCTCCAATGCTCAGCAACGATCGCTGGTGAATGCTGTGACTGAGCTGGATCGACTGCGGAACGCTGAACTGCGCAATCCGGAAGTTGTTTCACGCATCGCAGCGTATGAGGTCGCATTTCGCATGCAGTCTTCGGTTCCCGAGCTGACCGACATGTCGCACGAGCCAAAGCATGTCCTTGACGCTTACGGAGCCGTTCCGGGTGACGGATCATTCGCTTCGAATTGCCTGCTGGCCCGGCGACTGCTGGAACGCGGCGTGCGGTTCATTCATCTGTATCACCGTGGCTGGGACCATCACGACAATCTGGTCAAGTACATGAATATCTGTTGCAAGCTGACCGATCAGCCAGTTGCGGCGCTGCTGCTTGATCTGAAGCAACGCGGCCTGCTGGAAGAGACACTTGTCATCTGGGGCGGCGAATTTGGTCGCACGCCCATGATTCAGTATAAGGGAGGCGTCGGCCGCGATCATCACATCAAGGGCTTCTCCATGTGGATGGCAGGCGGCGGCGTAAAACCCGGTACGTCGTACGGCAACACCGATGAACTCGGCTATCACGCGACCGAGAACCCGGTCCACGTCCGCGACCTGCACGCGACGATGCTGCATCTCCTCGGGATCGACCACCAACGCTTCTCCGTCCCGTATCAGGGTCTCGACATGCGCCTGACCGGCGTCGAACCCGCACGAGTCCTGCACGAGTTGCTCACGAAGTCGCTCATTCGAGACGCATTAAAGACAAAAAGATGAATGGCAAAAAAATAACGAAACCGCCGCATCACAGGAAATCGATGCTGATCAGACTGCCGAATGGCGCGTGCGCTATTTTTCTGTCAGAAATTTATTTGTCTTACGCAGCGCCGCACTTGCCTTGCTGAACAAAAGACACGCAGACATGAAGACAAAAAGATGACTGACTCAAAGATAACGCAGCCGCAGGATCGCAACAAGTCGCGACCGATCAGACTACGGAATGGCGCTTGCTCTATTTTTCTGTCAGCAATTTTTTTGTCTTATGCAGCGCCGCACTCGCCTTCCTGAACAAACGCCACGCAGACATGAAGACAAAAAGATGAATGACACAAAAATAACGCAGCCGCCCCCATCGCAACGAGTCGCGACCGATCAGACTACGGAATAATGCTTGCTCTACCTTTCTGTCATCAATCTTTTTGTCTTGAAACAACTCCACTTGCTGCCTTCAAGGTATTCGCATCATGCCGGTCATTAGCCCCATCCCGATTAGACGCCTTTCGCAAACTGAGTTCGGCAAAGTAGCGTACGACGTGATGGAACAGGTGTTTGCCATTCACACAGAGTATGGGCGATTCTTCAATGAAGGAATCTATAAACGTGAACTGGCCAATCGACTCGACATGGTATCGCTCGAAGTTCCGGTGGACGTCTCATTCCGTGACTTCAACAAACGGTACTATCTGGACGTTCTTGTCGGTGATGGTGCTGTGTTCGAATTCAAGTGCGTCGAAGAACTTCATCCTCGCCATCGGGCACAACTTCTGCACTACCTGCTTTTACTTGATCTCAGCCACGGCAAGCTCATTAACATGCGGCCAAGTGATGTTCGCCATGAATTCGTCAACACAAACTTGACGACACAGAAGCGAACTCAATTTTGTGTCAACACCGACGGCTGGAGTCCATCCTCCGCCGGCGCGGGTGAGTTTGAAGAAACGCTGACGTCCCTGCTGAGCGAACTCGGCACTGGTCTCGATCTGGAATTCTACGAGGAAGCATTGACACATTGCTTCGGACACGCAACGAATAACATGTGCGACATGCACGTTTCGAGCAGACTCGGCAGTTCGCCCGGCACTCAACCAATGATGTTGATTTCATCCCGCAGTGCTTTCAAACTGTCGGCATTTCAGAGATTTCAGCCTTTAACTGCGATGCATTTGCGGCGTCAGCTACTCCATCTTCCGCTCGAGTCGATTCAGTGGGCGAATATCACCCACGGGTGTGTGACACTGAGCACAATCCTGAAATAGCTCACCTCGCCTGCGTCGTGCGGCTTTTCACTTGCCACAAAACCAAAAGCGTGACTTCCGGCAACTGGCGTGAGCAGGTATTTTCCCTCGTTGCACGACCGAGCGTTGAATATCTCAGAACACAACGGAATTTCCTGAAATGACCGATTCACCTGCGTCCTCCCATCGCGATTTTGTACGTCAGATCGTGGAAGACGATCTGGCGTCCGGCAAATGGGGCGGGAGAGTTCACACGCGATTTCCTCCTGAACCGAACGGATACCTGCACATCGGGCACGCGAAATCGATCTGTCTGAACTTCGGCATCGCCAAAGAATACGGCGGCAAATGCAATCTGCGGTTTGACGACACGAACCCCGAGAAAGAAGACACCGAGTACGTTGATTCCATCATGGAAGACGTGCGCTGGCTCGGCTTCGACTGGGAGGATCGGCTGTTCTACGCATCGGATTATTTTGAACAGATTTATCAGTGGGCCGAACAACTCATTCGCGACGACAAAGCCTACGTCTGCAGTCTACCGCTGGAAGAAATCCGCGCGGGACGTGGATCGGCATCCGAGCCAGGCACAGACAGTCCATACCGCAGTCGGTCGGTTAATGAAAACCTCGACCTGTTCCGTCGCATGCGGGCCGGTGAGTTTCAGGATGGGGCTCACGTGCTGCGGGCAAAGATCGGCATGGCGGAAAAGCATATGCTTATGCGCGATCCGATCATGTATCGTATTCGCCATACGGAACACCATCGCACCGGAACTCAGTGGTGCATTTATCCGACCTACGATTACACGCACGGTCAGTCGGATTCGATCGAAGCCATTACGCATTCGATCTGCACGCTGGAATTCGAAAATCATCGACCACTCTACGACTGGTACTGCACAGCGCTCGGCATTCATCATCCGCAGCAGATCGAATTCAATCGACTCAATCTGACCTATACGATGATGAGCAAACGTCGGCTGCTGGAACTCGTCCAGGGAAACTTCGTTTCCGGCTGGGATGATCCCCGCATGCCGACGATCTGCGGCCTGCGTCGGCGCGGTTACACGCCTGAAGCCATTCGAGCGTTCTGTGCGTATGTCGGAGTCACCAAGAACAACGCGATGACGGACATGGTCGTCCTGGAGAACCACATCCGCGAAGATTTGAACAAAAGGGCAGAACGGCGAATGGCCGTGCT
>JAYTAK010000593.1:0-8647 GCA_043737515.1 Candidatus Kuenenia sp.
GGGATAAGCTTCCAGCTTGTCATGTTCGCCAAGTAACTTTGGTTTTCATTCAACGATGGCAAGCTGGAAGCTTACCCCACGCAGAACTGCCGTTAAACGATCAACATCTCATCCATAGCCGTGTTAAGCATAAGTACACGCCATTGAACCGATGCCGGGCCGAGTCATCGCGTTCATTTCAGGGAAATCCCTGTTCATGTTCCAAAAAGTGTTCCGGCACTGTCAAATTCCGGCAACCTTGGTGCAAAAACGTACGCGCGTGGCGGGACGAGAACAGGAATTATGGCGACCGAAAGTCCTCAGGCTGTCTTCCTTGAGCACGAAAGCTGGCTCCGCGTCGTCGTGCGCAGTCGCCTGGAGGAGCCGGATGCGGTCGAGGACGTGATGCAGAATATCGCGTTGGCGATTGTGCGGCAGCGGTCGATGTTGGGTGAAATCAGTCGCATCGGTGCGTGGCTGTATCAGATTGCCGTGAGACAAGTACTGCTGTACCGGCGAACTTCCGGTCGTCGACGGAAATTGCAGGATCGCCTGGTGTCCGAAGCTCCCGATCGAAGTGTTCACGATTGTCCGCTGCGGAATCTGCTGGCGGCGGAAGCTCAGGTCAGCGTGCAAAAGGCCCTTGAAGAACTGAGTGAGATCGATCGGCAGGTGCTGATGCTGAAATATACCGAAGGCTGGAGTTACCGGGAACTGGCCGATCACCTGGGGGTTCGCGAAGACACGATTGAATATCGATTGCTGAAGGCTCGGAAAAACCTGAGGCGTCTGTTGCGTCAATTTGACGACGAAAGTGCGCAGCCATGCTGATGAACGAATCTGATGAATTACTGATCCAGCGATGTGTGGATGATGAATTGTCGCCTCTGGAAACTCGTGCGCTGCTGCAGCGACTCGACCGGCTGGACGGCGGCTGGAAAAAACTGGCGTGTGAGCTGCTGGAAGACCGAGGAATGAGCAAAGCGTTTCGTTCTCCGTATGCTCAAGTCGGCGTATCGATGGCTGCAGCAGAATCACCAAAGCCGGTCGTGCTTTCGGCGTTGCGTCATCCGTCTGCCGGTCCTGATATAGTTCGACGTGCCTTTCGCCACTGGTGGTCTCATCCGCTGACGTCACTGACCCTGTGCGCGGCGATTGCGTTTGTCGGTGGGATGCTGATCCCCGATTTGAACGGTGGCCGTCCAAACACCGGTGTTGTTTCCAGCCCCTTGACGAAAGCTCCGTTGAATTTGGATAGCGTGGTGCCGGGAGTGCGGAATGTGGATGCGCGTGCTGCGGACTCCTACCGGTTTCAAATGACGCCGGGTGGACAGACTGTGGATATCCCGGTCTACCATGGCATTCACGATCTGATGCGGTCGGATCGGAATCATCCTTTGTTCTCAGAAGGCGTCCGCAGATCAGATGGCCGGTCGCAGCAGATTCAGTGGATGATCATGCCGGTCGGTGACAACAAATCGATGCTCTTTCCGGTGTCAGAGGATACACTGGGTGACATGTAACCCCTTTTTGATTCGATGGAGGAACTGATGAAAACTTTAGCTGTACTGCTGACCGCCGGGCTCTTGTCCGGCAGTGTGAATACTGTGTGCTTCGCTCAGGATATCGCAGTGGAGACACCCGTGACCGCTGCGGTCGTTGAGGGCGAGAGAAACCTGACCGAGGACGAAAAGCCCGCCGATGAGAAACCGGACGATGAGAAGTCTGAAATTGCGGAAGTCAGATCAGACGAAGAGACAACCATCAATCTGTCCAAAGAAGACGGAGCACTTTCGTACTCCATTCAAATCGAATCCACAGCTCAGTCTGACAGCGAGAACGGCGATGAGCCCAGGGTCAAAGTGGGCGGCAAGGTCATCGTGGTCGGGCCTGACGGAAAAAGAAAAGTCTATGACATCAGTGGCAAAGACGGTCAAGCGTTCCAGTTTCATCTGGACGCTGACGATAAAGGCGTTTTGAAGTCACTGCATGATGTCCTGATCATGAGGGAAGGACATGAACTGCCCGGCCTTCCAGGCGCCGAATCCGGCGACGTGCAGGAAGATCGCTTCGTGATCGGCGTGCAGTGTGAGGAGGCCGGAGATGTCCTTCGCGGTCACCTGCATCTAGGCGAAACCGGCGTGATTGTGATGGACGTCCGCGACGAAACCCCGGCGGCTAAAGCCGGGTTGCAGAAGAACGACATCATCGTGAAGATCGACGAAAAAGATCTGCTGTCCCGTGAAGATCTGATGGACGCAGTCGCTGCTTCAGAAGGCAAGGCTCTGACACTGTCGATCATCCGCGCGGGCGAAAAGCAAACGATCACGGTTGAGCCGAAAAAAATGAAGGTCCCTGTGATCGTCGCTTCCGCCAAAATCGACGGCGAAGGGGTCGGTCCTTTGAATCAGCAGGGTCTGGACGCACTTCCGGAAGAGATTCGCGAGCAACTGATGCAGAAAAGGGGCAGCGTCCGCATTCAGCGGATTCATCCGGGCGTTGTGATTGACGGCGAAATACCGCGAGACGAAGAATCGCTCAACAAAATGATCGACCGCATTCGCAAGTCAGCCGGAGACGAAGCCGCCAGGGCTGTTGACGAAGCACATCAGGCACACAGGCACGCCAGAGATGCCGAAGCAGACGCCCACAAGAGCACTGACAGTCTGAGCGACAGCCTCCGCAGCCTCCACAAACAAATGGAAGCGATGCAGCAACAGATGAACGCGCTGCAAAAGCAGCTTGAGGCAAAGCACGCAGAGAAGGAATAACGATCGATCAGAGATCCGGATCGTCAGAGGCCCGACCACATTTGGTCGGGCCTTTTTTTTTTTGCAGACTGAACCGGCGAATTCTCTTTCGACGAACAACTTATCTGACGTGACACATGTGGCAAAAGACTTTCCGGTGGTGGCGCTTCGCTTACCACCGGCTAATTTCTGAAACCGCTCTGCGGTGAATCGCAAGACGAGGCAAATTTATCTTGTCCACAAACCAGTGGATGTTGAGCACTTCAGCGGTCACGAAGATACTCGCGAAGTGCGTTATTCACGCTAGCTTCATCTGGAAAGGCTGACGCTACATCGTCCGCCAATCGGACGATGCGTAATTGCTCCTTGTAGGCGGCAGCATATTTCCCCCGGACAACTCCGTGCAGCTTTCGAAAATCGTATTCAGAACGCATTTCGTCGCCCGGCTCGCCGGATTTATCAGGGGAAATAGACATCTTCATACTCCTTGCGTTCTGTCTTAGTGGCAGCACGAGCGCTGATGATTCGAATCTGACTGCCACGCTGCCGAACCTGCACGAAACCATGGCGTTCGAGAATGCTGCGGACGTCACGGCCGGAGAGTACCCGAAGTTTACCCAATCGTCACCTCAACATGTGTCACGAACACGTCATCGCCGAGTCGCTCTTCGATTTCACCAGGTGAGGCGCATTCGAAGAACAATTCCAGGGCCTCGCGCAGGTTTTCACTTTGGCCGAACGAATGGCGAAAACTCGTTTAACGGCGAGCCGCAGGCGCAGGCGAAACGCAGCATCGACGCCTGCGGCTTGTCGTTAAACGATTAAAAAGCCGAGGGCTCGGGAAACTGGCATCGTGATCAGAAACGCCCTGAAAGGGGCACGGTAATCCGGATTATGGAATCCCTTCAGGATACAAACACAACATTCATTCTGACCTGGGGCGGCGTTTGTCGCGGAATCGACTTCACTTGCCCAAGGCTGTCTTCCAGAAGCCTTTCAGGCTTACGCAGCCGCAATTGAGTTGAACACCATTCACTCGGCGCACTTCATTTGTCGTTGACCCCAAACCCAGCCGGCGCCACCACATCGCCGGTTCAAGTAACTGGCACTGGCGTCGGTTCCTTAATTGGGCGTGAGTCTCGCAGCTTCGCTGTCAAACCATCCTACGAATCCCGCACACGCATTGCGAAACCCAACTGTACTGCAAATCGCGACCACGAATGGCCCGGGCTCTCTTTGTCGTGCAAATGCAGAGTGTGGGCGATGCAGAACTGTGGTTGTTCGATCATCCTCTTGAACGATCACTGAAGCAAACCCGTCGAACTGTTCATCCCAATCTGTCAAAAAATCAAAGCAACTGTATCGTTCAGAGTCCGCCATGATCGCATCCATCGGCCTGTCGTCGTCGCCATAAATTGCATTCCGAACGAGATCATGTATCTGCTCGCGCGACAACCCATCAAACGACTCGTCCCAAAGGCGAGTTGTGATACCGAGTAGGTCCTTGAATCCACAGTATGCACCGTACAATCCGCAATTTTCGTCAGAAAAATCACCGAGAACGGTTGGGCCGATGTGTACGCACATTCTGCCCCACACAGCAGAGGGAGCGACCAAATGTGGTTCCGTCATTGCCTCGATTGCGAAGTCGCTTGGGTTACCGAACATCATGTAATTTACAGTTCCTATGGCAGAACGCCCCGCATCAAGGGGACGGTGGAGATGACTTGCTATATAAAACAGGCTCAGCCGTCGGCTCCAGGGCATGCGTTTGTTCGGACATCTTGTTCGATGTGCGATCAACGAGTCGCCTGCCATCCTTGCCTTGACGCGACTGCAGATCGAATACGATTCTTCCGAGATCGTATCCAAGCGACGCAGCATATTCATCGCGAATTTTTCTGGTTTCTACGACAATCGGATCGTCAGACATTGAGAAGCTCCTGTGGCGTGCAAATTACCGGCGGTACCAAACCACCGTCCGTAAGCACTTCGTCTATTTTACGGCGAAACGAAGGATTAGCGATATGCTTGCAGTTCCAAGTGAGCAAATAATCCACTCTGTTTTGGGCTGAGATCGCGATGTGAATGGCATCAACTGCGGCTTTTGCCGGCAGGCCAACGTGTCTCAATAGCTGTTGTGCCAACAACTTTGTAGCTGAGTTGACTATGAGAACAGGAATTCCGTTGACAAATACAAGGCGTTCGGCAGCCGCAGCGGGATCACCCGCGGAGCATTCATCGACAACCGCTTGGGAGACAAACAACTCAAATTCCTGTCGGTGGTCATTCCACCATTGCAATGTCAGAAGTTGATTGGCCGCGAAAACAATATCAGAGCCTGGACGAGACGCCAGGTATCCGATCACGGACGTTTCAAGATAGACCGACGCCACGCTTTACGACCTTACATGTCCGAACTTAAATACTTTTCCCGTCAGTAACCGAGCATAACGCTCTGGTCGGGGATCTTATCCGGCCAACCTTGCATTTTATCCTCGAGTAAGGTCTTGTGGCAAGCATGATGGTGTTGACAAGGTGACAAGGTGACAAGACGCAAAACGGCCAGTTCCGCGGCAGTGGACTACTTTGCAATCTGGTTGAAATTGGACTTCAACGTTCGTTACTCAACAAAAACGTGATCATGTCGGCGATATCCTGCTGAGTCAGCGCGGTGGCGAGGCCGTTGGGCATGGGTGAGACACTCGACGGCACAGTCTCGGCAATGTCGCCGAGTGAAAAATGATGCGTCTTCTGAGCATCGACCGAGACGACGATTTCGTTACCCGTTTCACTTGTGACAATGCCACTCACGACGCGGTCGTCGTGGAGTTCCACCGAGGCAGATTCGGTTGCTGTGAATGACCGAATAGTATTGATTCAAATAGTCTTCCAACTGCTGCCGTCGTTCCTGACCCCAATTTCTTCGCTGGACGCCGAACTCAATTTCGGCCAGTGTCATGAATGACATCAGCGGTCTGAGTCCCTGCATATGCGGCAGATAGTAAGTGAATCGAGAATCGTTCCGGAATCCGAATGAGATCACGTCGGTATCAACGACTATTTCAGTCATTCAGACAATCCCGGCTAGTGCCAGTGTCCTGTGATCGGCCTACAGCCAGCATGAACTCATCGGCGGTTTCGCCGTCCGGTGCAATCTGGCGTATCATCCCGGAAGGATCTTCGACAGGTTTGGCACCCTGCTGGTCCAACGACTGAACGATTCGATCGCGAGCCCTCTGTAGATTGTCTTCGATCGCACAGCAGGTTCCGCTGAGCGATGGCTTGGCTGCGGAATTCCGGCACTTCCATTCTTGCAGCAGATCATCCAACTCCAGCATTGCCCCGCCGTTCTGAATGCGGGCAGCGGCATAGGTCTGAAAGCTCTGCAATTCCTGTGTGGATGTCGGCATGATGCATATCTCCTGTGTGATCACAGTTTACCAGTGTTTTGATGCGATCGTCAACGAGTTTTGAATCAACGCTCGAAGTTGATTTCACCGTTCGTTACTCAGCAAAAACGTAATCACATCGGCGATGTCCTGCTGGGTCAGCGCGGTGGCGAGGCCGTTGGGCATGGGTGAGACACTCGACGGCACAATTTCGGCAATGTCCGCGCGTGAAATGTGGTGCGTTTTCTGAGCATCGACGGAGACCACGATTTCAGTTCCCGTTTCACTTGTGACGATGCCACTCACGACACGACCGTCGTGGAGTTCTACCGAGACAGACTCGTAGCCGCGCACAATGCTGATGCTCGGGAACATCATCGCTTCCAACAGGTCGCGGCGATTTCGGGCGCGTCCGATGCTGGTGAGATCCGGCCCCAGTCGGCCACCGCCGTAGCCCAGTTTGTGACATGCATTGCAGGCGGCTTTCTTACTCATAAAGACTTCATGCCCGCGGCGGAGGTCGCCTTCCGGCAACGTGGCCAGCATCGTTTCAAGCATCGCCGTTTGTTCTTCCAGACTCGCATTCAACAGGCGTTGCAGCTTCTGGCCGGCGGTCTGCACAGGCTCAGGATATTTCTTGAGCAACTGAACGATCAGATCCGCTCGCAATCCTCGAACGCCTTTGGACTCTGTCAGCGTTGCCAGCAGCTTCATTCCGAATTCTTCCGAACCGTCGCGTTCAAACGCAGGCAGAAGTTTAGGCAGATCCATCGGACCGACCTGTTTCGCTGCGGCAAGCAGTGCGTGCAACTGGTCCGGCGTGAGTGCTGCGGAAGCCAGACAGTTGCAGGCCGTGGTGCGATCATTCAGCGCCTGATCGCCGGTGATCATCGCCAACAAGAGTTGAAACGTGCTGTCGTCAATCGCGTGACCGGAACCGGCGGCGCTCAGGGCCGCGAGGCGGGTTTCTGCTGGCAACGTTGCTCGTGCAGCAACGATTGCCAGCGAATGCTGTAACTCGGGATGCCCGTCCTTTGGCAACGGCAGATTGCGGACTGCCGCGATAATGGTGGCGACGCTGGAATCGTTAGCCTGTGACAGTTGCTTGTTGAGTGCATCGAGCCATGCTGCCGGCGTCGTCGAAAGCGTCGTGCGTTCAATCGCTCTGAGACACAGTTCCATTGCCGGATCGTCGTTCGCAGCGATGTGCCGCAGTAGCAGCGTCTGGATTTCTGATGACTCAGCGAGTGATGCCAGCAGATCGATCGTGAGTTCCAGTTCTTCGGGCGACAACGCGGCGACCTTCGCGAGTTGAGTGTCGAAATGTTCGGCCAGTGACTGACCCCAATCCGGATGACGTCGCACGATCCAGACAGCCGTCGCACGGAGAGCCGCGTCTTTTGCATTCATGCGTGACAGGACATCATCAGCCGTCAGACCGCCTTCCTGCATCTGATCCAGAGCCACCAATGCGGCCCGCTGCGTCTTTGGCGACGGTGATTTGAGTCCCGGTCGAATTTGTGCCGGTGCCGCAGTTTCGATCATGGCATAGATGCAGGCGTGTTCTTGAATGCGTTCGGCGGCAATTGCAGGAGCCCCGGAAGCGTCGTGTCCAGCAGATGTAAGAGAGCCCGCGATTTTCAGGATGTCAGCCACACTGCCTGGTTCGCGAATTCGCCCGATGGCTTCCATTGCGGCACGGGCCGGACCAGCGTCTTCGGAGGCCGCGATCTGCAGCAATTTTGGTAATGCTCTCTCGTCGCGCCACAACCCGGCAGTATGCGCTGCCGCCTGTCGCACGGTCACATCCTGATCATTCAACGCAACGGCGATGGCCTCGCGTGCCGTTTCCGCGTCAATACCGGCCAATGCCCAGACGGCACGCCTGCGCACCGGCGAAGATGCATGTTGTGAAGCAACGTCTGCCAGTGCGGCGACGGCGTCTGCTCCGCGAGATCGCAGCATTGCCGTCGCCCGTCGCTGAACAAACAGACGGTCGTCCGCCAGCAAGCCGGCCAGCGGCTGTGGATCCGCCGTGTTCCAGTCGATTTGCAGTCCCAGCGGATCGGTGACAACCTTCGCATCCTTCCTGCGGACGCGATAAATGCCACCCAGCACATCGGGTTTTGCAAGCTGCGATGTCGGACAGCAGACTTTGTACCAGCCGCCGGTATCCACAATCAACAGGCTGCCGTCCGCGTCTTCAAAGACATCGGTCGGATGAAAATCCGGATGATCGCAGGCCAGGAAATCTGTATCGACGGTATCAAACGTCGGGCCATTTGGAATGAGTTCATGCCTCACGACTTTATGCAGATTAAAGTAACAGGCAAACAGGTTGTCGGTCCCCGTGCCGTGGTACAGGGAATGACTTCCGGCAATCAGGCCGCACGGAGCCGCCGCGCCCTGATGATTGAGCACCGGCATAACGTCGCCTGTCATGGCATGTTCGTAAATGGAATCATGTTTCTTGCCGTAGACTCCGCCGTAGATCGCATGAATCAGACCATCGCGATGACCGGCTTC
>JAYTAK010000594.1:0-3793 GCA_043737515.1 Candidatus Kuenenia sp.
CGAAGAGTCACTGTCCTTTCATCGTGAACTATCGTCAATCACGGATAGATAGCGAAACAATACCACATCGATCTCTTGAGAGATGAATCTCACGGATCCATCGCCAAGCGCAAAGAACGCACCACCGCGATGCAGACTCCCGAACCCGGTCGTCTGTTCGCGAAGCGGCATGCCGACGTTGATCCGAACGCTCGCGTCGGCCAGCGCCATCGCCAATCCCTGAGCGCGAGTGCAGTCGGGGACGCCGATCCAGGTTCCGTATCCGACGGCGCTGGCAGATGAGTCTGTCGGCGAATATCGCTCGCCAAACATAAACGTGTTACTCGTACCGTCAACGACTTGTGCCACTATGTCATGACTATTCTGACCAAAATATCCGCCAAAGTTTTTCTGATCGCAGTACCGATGTTCCGTAGAGTTCGTCGTCCCAAAATTTCCGAGACTTCCCTGATTGACGAGTGGCACGGTCGATGTCGGTATTGCAGCCGAATTGTATTGAATTCCGCCAGCGTCCAGTTGCAGGTATCCAGCGTTGCCGAAGTAGTTTGATTGAGAAAGTCGATTCTGCCAATCCTTTGTCCCTGCACTCACGGTGCCATTGACGACCTTCTCGGTGACGACCATCGCGTGCGGAACCGTTTGAGTTCCGGTATCCGACGGGCACCAAAGTGAGGGCAGTCGCCGATTCAATTCAGGAACATTTGGCAGTCCGTGTATCCCTTCTGCAAAATGCGGTTCAATCGTTTGAAATACCTCTGCGGCGTTCATGTACGGCAGAATTTTGAGACCCCATCCCCAACCCAGATAATTCCCTTCAGGATTGACATCAAATCCAGCCGGATACCTCGAATAGGCATCTTGATAATTCGCTACAGCCAGTCCGATTTGTTTGAGATTATTCTTGCACTGGTTTCGTCGCGCTGCCTCATGCGTGTTTTGAACAAACGGCAGGAAGATCGCAAAGTTCAACAGAATCACACTCAACACGAGCAGTACTTCCAATCGCGTCAACCCGCGTGGCACTCGCTGCGACGACGAGAATTGATAGTTCATACGAATCTTTGCATGCAACGAGCCCATCTGACTTCCTTTCGTTCTGCTTTGAAGATTCCCATTCTCTTGGAACCGGACGTGATCTGTCGTCGATTTGAACGCCGAACTACCCGGTACTCGCCGGGGCCAAGGCCGTTGGACTGGTGAAACTGCCGATGTCGCTATTTGTTTGAGGATTCGATTGTCAGCGGTGAGTTTCTCCGAAACTACGTGATCCGGGAAGAAGGGGAATTATTATTCCCATGCTTCTCATTCCTCCCATTGACCAGGTAGTCGTAGGACTCACACAAGAAGTCCGCTGAACCACACGCCGAAGCGCAGCGCGTCGATGTTCTTGAAGGCTTGAGTACAAACGTTGCTGCCACAGTCACGATATGAACCACAATTCGTCACGGCGTGACGGCGGGCGCTGGGGCGGCAAGAACTGCGTTGGCAGTCTTTCCGCTCTCCTCGTGCGAAGCCTGTTCCACGCTCGGCGTTGCGTTTGACTTAGCGTCCGCCAGTTGTTGCTCAAGCACTGCCGGATGCACGTAGCTGTGCTTGTCGGCCATCGTGAGGGGCTTCACTTCGTGCGTCTTGCTTTTCTTTTCGAACGGCGAGTTGATCCGGTTTCCTGCCAGTAACGTGCCGTTATAAACACTGCCGCGTGTGAGCGGGCCAATGCCCAGGAACCACGAATCCCGCGCGTCGCTGCGTGCGATGGCACTGCCTGACTGCCAGACCGGAATGCTCGTCTCACGGTGATACGCAAAGACAACGATCTTCGAAATCCCCTTCACGCCGTTGCGTTTGCCCACAGAAATTTCCGGAATCGCGGGTACCGCAGGTACTCCACTCAACGCGCTGGCTGCTGTTCCAAGTCCATTGCTCGACGGGATTCCGTATGTGACTTCCATCGAGTCTGTCCCCAGCGCACCCACGCGTGCTTCAAGCACGTAGTCGGCTTCGAGGCGAGTCGGCTGAATGAAACAGCCCGTCGTCGTCAGCTTCTGTCGCAACGCGCTGATGATGTAGTCCGAATTGATGAAGACATTCGCACCCTTGAACGTCTTCATGTACTCGGTGTCAAGATACACCTTCCGCCCTGCCAGCGGAGACAGATCCAATTGATCGATCGCCCGATCGACCGAATCCGACAACAACAGTTGCTCAGTTCCATTGCGTTGAATCGCCGCACCACATCCGCTGGCAAACAGCAGACAGCACATGACGAAAAAGAATTGTCGATGGATCGATCCAGGCACGAACTCTGTTTCCCCAGCCGACGGAGCAATGCGCGAACGGACACCCGTCGCGGCGCTGACGGGACTTCTCCCGCAGCACATGAAGTCTATGGCTTCAGGCCCAGCCCGCTTCACCTCACTTCGTTCAAAAACCAGCGTTGAACCGCAACTGAGGCGTCAGGAAACAACCAACTTCGGCAGATTCTGCGGTTGCGTCCTGCCATGTCGCAGACGGTTCATGTGACACAATCGTCAATTTTGCTCTCAGTGAACGCCTGCCAACCCGGCTTCGATTCAACGCAATTTCACGCATATTGCTCGATCATAATCGGCGTTTCGATTTGAGCATCCCGAGTACTGTACATGCCCTCATATTCGGACTCGCGGTTGACGCCGACTCCAAGACAATTGACAGCAACGGGTTACGTCGTCGCAGAGCCTTCGCCCGCACATAGCTGCAAACGGTTTCCTGGCGTAACACCTTGCACAACCGCCACTTGCGCTGTTCATCTGGATTCCGGAATTCGGCCCGCTAGGATCGTGCGTACTCACTGGCAAAAGTGAGTCGTTGACGTTGCCCAGAGGAGTTCGACGGGCGACGAATCCTCCCCTCGAACGGATGCCCGTCCCCTCGGTCTGCGACACAACGTCGAAGTTCGAAATCAGGCAGTCGGCGTCAAACAACTTCTGCATTCTCCGACACTGAAGTTTCAACGTCTGCTGAATTACGGGTCCTGCCATGTCGCGTCACAATTCATCTCACCGAAGTACAACACGCTCCCATCTCCGTGCTGCCCGGCACGGTCGAGTGGCCACATCCCGTGCCAGTGCGCGCCCTGCGTCCGCGCATCAGCATCGTGGCGACGGTCTGGCGCATGGCCGCGCTTTTGATGCCCCTGAAGTCTGGCATGATCCTGTCAGCAGCGACGATCTCCACGATCACGATCTGAAGATTGTGAGTCAGCCCGCAGGGCGCGGATACATACACCCGGTATCAGCGGATGATGTGCGTGAACGAGTCCTGCAGCTTCCCGCTGAGTTTCAGAAGAAACTGGATATCGTGCAGTTCAGTCGCATGACGAAGAAGCGACGCCTGTTCCCCTGCTACGGTCTGCAATGGGGCACGGCCGTTTATCTGTATCCCATCGAAGAGTCTCTGGAAGAGCTTTACGTGCGTGCTCCCAGACCGGCTCAACGCATCGAAACCGAAATGTACGGTGGTCGTTGGGTGCAGGACGGAAATCTGTGGCGGCTGATCTGGACCGAGACCACGATTCGTGACTTCTATCTCAACAACGTCCTGATCCACGAAATCGGTCACATCAACGACGACCGCAACACCAGCTTCCGCAAACGCGAGCAGTTCGCAGACTGGTTTGCCGTTGAGTACGGTTACAGAGCGTCACGGCAGAAGCATTAGAACGCGGAATGAAAACTCCTGACCCTGCCGGATTCTATGTGCGTGACTTATGGGAACGCCATTCGTTTAACGGCGAGCCGTAGGCGTAGGCGGCAGA
>JAYTAK010000595.1:0-1572 GCA_043737515.1 Candidatus Kuenenia sp.
GGACGCAGACGAATGGTGCCTGCATGCAGTCCGTCACTATCACGCCATGTCAACGGCAAGCGCGTGCCTTCCGGAAAAATGCCCAGCACATTCTGAAAGTCATTGGCAGACGTCAACAATCGCCCGGCAAATGACAACACCTGCGTGCCGGGCCGCAGACCTCGGCGATAGGCATCGGACAGGGCCGATACCTGAGCCACTGTGACTTCACCGGCGTCCGATGTCGCTACCGTAAATTCGGCGACGCCGTGATCCACAATCAGACCACACTTGAGATGTTCGATAAACTTCTGAATCTGATTCACAGAAATGGCATATGCCGCCCCGGAGTTCACTCGCCCGCGTTTTTCAAATGACGCACGGCCGTTGATCCCGATCCAGCGACCTTGAATATCAAACAACGGGCCGCCCGAATTTCCAGGATTGATTGACGCATCAATCTGAATGCAGTCCGTATATTCCAGGAACGTGTTGGCCGGGTATTGATAGCGACGCACCCCGCTGACGATGCCATATGTGACGGTCGGAGTAAAATCGCTCGCCAACAGGAACGGATTCCCCAGTGCCATGACTTCATCACCGACCTGCACCTGATCGCTGTCTCCAGGGATCGCAAACGAGAAATCCGTTCGGCCCTGAAGCTGAATCAACGCGATATCACCTGTGGGATCGATTCCGACAATCACCGCATCGTAGAGCTTACCGTCACTCAGGCCGCACTTCATAAACGTCCCGGACCCCGACGTCACGTGATAGTTACTGATCGCGTAACCATCCGCCGAAATCAGAACGCCGGAACCACCACCCTGGCCCTTCGGGTCCATCACACACACGATGCTCGGTGAAATCCTGCGCAGTGTTTCGACCCGCGCCGCTTCGCGTTCGAGAACTGTCTGTTGAGCGGTGGCTGGAGCGGCAGCCAGGATCGTGATGATGACCAGCAGACACTGCAGGAATGCGGGGCTTTGGGATTTGCGGGTTTGTTGCGGTGGCGCTATCTTCTGATTTGCCGTGCTTCCGACGGGGGAAGTGTATTCCAAAAAGCACGGGGCGATGGTTTCGGGGAGAGCGTTCGTCAGAATGCGAGTCGCGGAGCGACATCGCCTATGTAGCACAGTCGCTCCGCGACTGTGATTCCCATGTACCAACTTCCCCAATTTCAGAAACCTCACGGCTTATCCTTTGCAATGACCAGGCGTGCGTCCGCAATGTCCAGCCAGTCGCACACGCTGCTGCCGTCTCCGAAATCGACAAGTATGGTCAGCGTTGAGACACCCTCCAGCGACAATCGCAGGGGCACCGGGTCGTCCGTTGTCGCAATCAGCTTCTCGAAGAGCACATTGTCGTCACCGGTGATCTTCAACGACACCGCATGCGATCCGTTGAACGCCACTTCGTCATCGACACCGACCACGCAGTCCATCGCTGAAAAGCGTTTTTCCAGCTCCCACTGCATTTCGGAACGCGAATGGATACACAACCCCCTGGTAAATTCACGACCACGCAGTCGCAGTCTTGCCTGTCGTTCGATCGTCATGTTTCGTTGCGGGCCGAACAACAACTTCTGCTGTT
>JAYTAK010000596.1:0-8633 GCA_043737515.1 Candidatus Kuenenia sp.
CCTCGTGCGGATGGTGAATCAGATGGATGGCTAAACACGCCTCGTTTCAACACTGCACAAGACCCCATCCGTCTTGCACGGATGGTGAATGAGATGAGAATCGCGACCGAAGAGGCGGCGTGCCCCATAGAAACGACAGGCGTCGCACCATGCTTTCGATCTTTTCCACCATCCGCACGAGGCGGATGGGGTTGTGGTGCGTATCGTGATCGTTTTTAGCCCACCATCTTTGCTCACCGATCCGGGCGAGCCGGATGGGGTCGTGGAGATACTGCCGGGGCCTTCTGAAAGAGGCGTTGTAGGATGTAAGACGCCGAACCGGACCAGAAACTCGCCGTTCACTCGGGTCCAACGAAAAGTGGCCGATTCCGGAAACGAAGATGTGGGTAACGACAAGCCTTTAACCCCGGCCACCCATCAATCCATTGCTGACAGCGGCACAAGGTCCCGCAGGAGCCTGTAGTCGATCGGCGGGAGACCGGCTTTCTCCGCGACGTGAGCCGCGACGGGTTCCAGGGAAGCAGAGACCAATGGCGTGGACTTGACGAATTCCAACGGCGAGCGGGGGACGTAAGTCCCCTGATTTGAGTGGGCTCGCGACGAATATCAGGGGATTGACATCCCCCGCTCGCCTTAAGTCAACGCCATTGGAAGCAGAGAATTCGGTGACCTGGACACATACGGACGCTTGCTGCGTTTCCAACAGTCGTCCGAACTTATCGACGCAGTTTTGCAGTTGTATCGTTGATGTCGTGGCGAGTCCCGGGAAGCTGGCCGACAGCGTTTCGAGAAGCTGATTGATCAGTCGCTGCATACTCAACACGGCTATGGTTGAGATGTTTTTCGTTGAACGGCAAGCCGCAGGCGTCAGCGACGTGTTGAGGACGCTGTCGCCTGCGGCTTGCCGTTAAACGAGTCATTGGCGACCGCGTGCGGTATATCACATGAACCGTTGCGTGCATGTTTCGTCAACTGTTCAGCATGGCTGCTCTTGCCGGTACCATTTCTCATTTGCATCGCGATTTTGTACGGCTCTACATGGATTGGGCGAATTGGACTCGTGCATCTGTTAATGATTGGCCCGCTTCCGCCTGGCTGTCGCTTGCCTCTGCTGTTGCGATCTCCACTCGTCTGGTCAGGACACCCTGGCACCGCATCATGATTGCTGTGTATTGCGTAGGGTTGTTTTTATTGTGGTCCAGGATTTCGATTAACTACCGCATGAATCCGTTCCCCTGATAATTGCATCACACAACGTGGTTAATACTTCACGGCGGATGGATGGATACGGCGTCGCTGCGTTCGTTTGACACGGGCGTGAAGGCGAGTGCGAGTCGCGGAGCGACGTCGCCTACGTGGATCGCATTTCGCGGCGCAGTGCTTCGAGTTCGGCTTCGACGACGGAGCTGCGTTGTTGAGTCGCGGCGGCTGAGGAAAGGATCGCGGTTTCTGATTCAAGCGGGATGGCAGGGGGCTGGCCGGTGAGTTCTTCAAGGAATCGCAGTGCCTCGGAATGCCTCGCCTCCAGTGCTTTCTGAATCCGGAGCATATGCTGCATCGCGGAAACCGCAGCTTCCAGCTCAGGTCGCAGCCCGGCAATCAGATCTTCCACTTCAACTTTGCGTCGCAGTGAATTGCGGGCGGCGTCTTCGTCGCCTTCAGCGAGGCTCTGTTTGGCTCGATCCTTCCAGACGACAATTTGTGATTCGTAATCAGAGATTTCACGTTTGAGCCGTTCGCCGTTACTGGTCGAAGTTCGCACATTGCGACGACACGCTGCCAGTCCTTCATTCATTTCACCGATGATTTCCTGCAGCGTGACGGCGGGATTCACGGCTGCCGTGAGAAGTTCCGTCAGGCTGCAGGTAATGATGTCTGTCAAGCGGCTGAAGTGAGGCATTTGGGTTGGTTCCGGGAAGCAGCATCAAAAAAACAAGAACGCACAACGGGCGAATCAGGATGACTCATTTTCAGAGATTATTTCAGTCACAAAACCACGACAGGCCAACAGATTTCGCAGCTTTTCCTTCACCAGCCGCAATCGGCTTTTTGCGGTCGGCAAAGAGGTGTGCATGGCATCAGCGACTTCGGACAATGTCAAGGATTCGTAATGATGCAGCAGAAACGTCTGACGCTGCTCCTCAGGCATTTCCTGGAGCATTTCCTGCACGGCGGATGCAAGCTCCTGCTGGGCAGCGCGATCAAAGGGCGATGCAATGTCCTCGGGAATGAGCTGCATCGGGTCGAATTCTTCACCATCACGCCCCACGACACGGCCTCGAACGCTGCGAATGAGTACGTCGTGGATTGTGCGGCGCGAATGATCGATCACCAGATTGCGGGCGATCCGGAACAGGAAGCCCTTAAAGAGTCCCTTCGGAAGGTAGTCCCAGCAGTTGCGGTACAGACGCAGCAGCGTTTCCTGCACGAGGTCTTCGGATAAATGCTCGTCGCGCGTGTTGCGCATGAAAAAACCAAACAGCGGTCCTTGCCAGAGACTCACCAGCTCATTGAAAGCCGTCGAATCTCCTTCCTGCAGGCGAATCATTCGCTGATCGTCTTCGGAATACGTGGACGACATTAAAGAGTTTTCTCACTGTCCGTCATGGAAGATGTGCAGCGTCAAGGTTGCAACGCATGTGGAGGTTGAATTAATGCCCCCGCCGTTCGCGATAGTCCAAATGTCCCTGCCAGCCAAGTTTGCGATGTAGTGTTCCATAAAAGCTGTGGCCTGCAAGTCGGACCAGCTTAAACGTCTGCTCAGCCCGTCGAACCAGAATGCGATCCGCAGAATCTACAGGTCGGCTGATCTGACCGTCGATGACCAGCATCACGCCGGGTGGTGCATCCCGGACGGAAATCTCAAATGTGCGTTCTGCAGAATCCACGATCGGTCGCACCGTTAACGTATGCGGACAAATCGGCGTGATTGCGAAGCACTGCAGTTCCTGACGCAGGATCGGCCCGCCCGCCGAAAGATTGTGCGCTGTCGAACCGACTGGTGTGCTGATGATCAGCCCGTCGCAACTGTATGTTGTGACGTCCATGTCGTCGATTTTCAGATGAATATAGAGCATCTTCATTGAACCAGCTGCGGTGACGTTCACTTCATTCAGGCCGAGATCGGTGATCACGGTTCCGTCAGCTCGATGATGCTGGCATTCGAACATCAGATGTTCGACGGTCTGAAACTGGCCTCGCTTCAGACCCGGAAGTCCTTTACGAAACTCTGCGGGACTCAGGTCCGTCAGAAATCCCAGCCGACCAAGGTTGACGCCAATGATGGGAAGTTGGCGTCGGCCTAACTGACGGCATCCTCGCAAAACAGACCCATCGCCTCCCAGCACCACGACGATATCGCCTGCCAGATCTTCCGGGATTGATTCGTTGCTGGAAAACACACCCACCAGCACGACCCCGCGCACCGTGTTAAGATAGGCACGCAGGTCATCCCATGCCGCCTGGATATCAGGGCGATCGCTGCCGGTGAGCACAATAATTCTGAGGTCGGGATCTTTCATGTCGTCTGCGGAATTCATTTGTGCAAAACGGACTAGCACGTTCAGGCCTCATCGACGGACGCATCGTAGCATTCTACATTCGACTCCGACGTGATAATCTGCCATGCTGCCTGAATTCCAGACAAATCGACCACACTTTCAGGGCTCAATCGGAGCATCCGTTTTCATGGCGAATTCAGTGTCCGTCCCGGAAAAACTTACAGTCATCGTTACGGGGGCATCTGCGGGAATCGGCAGACTCATCTGTCAACGGCTGGCGAAGAAAAACTATCGTCTTGTGCTTGCTGCACGCTCGGCGGACAAACTGGCCAGCCTTGAAGCCGAACTGACAGCGATCGGCTGTGAATGCATCGCCGTGCCCACCGATGTCGCTGACCCGAACGCGGTGGAAGCTCTCGTCAAGGCGACGATGGCTCGCTTCGGCAGGATTGATGTGCTGGTGAATAATGCCGGAATCGAATGTTTTGTGGAATTCGATCAGTTGCCTGTCGATCAGATTCTGCAGACGATTGAAACAAATCTGACGGGAGCCATTATCCTGACGCGGCATGTCGTGCCCATCATGCGCCAGCAGGGTTTTGGCCGCATTATCAACATGTCCTCCGCCGCCGGCAAACACGGGCCGGCGTTTGGCGCGGTCTATGGTGCCACAAAGGCCGGCCTGATCGCGTTCACGCAGGGACTTCGCGGCGAACTTCTCCCGGTCGGCATTACAGCAACCGCGATTTGCCCAGGCTTTGCCACAGATGGCGGTATCTATGACGAAATTGTCAAAGCCACGGGTAAAAAGACATCCTTCTTCGTCGGGGGCACCACCGCTCAGAAAATCGCGGCGGCCGTTGAGAAAGCGATCCTCACCGGGCCACCGGAAATGATGCTGAATTTCCCCGCGCTGCGCCCGGTCTTTCTATTCCGCGATGTTTTTCCACGTCTGGGCGAGAAACTGATTCTGGCCGTCACCTTCAAATTCCTCCGCCGCGCCGCCACGACCAAAAAATGAATCGCGCCGGCGGGATGTTGATTCAAAGTGGGATAAGCTTCCAGCTTGTCAAGTTTCACTAAAAGCACTGAGTTTTCGTACAGCGATGGCAAGCTGGAAGCTTACCCCACGTAGAATTCAAATTAAATCAAGACCCCGCGAGCAATCGGTCACGCCAGCGGCGGACGCTCATGACGTCGAAGCGTTCCGCTACCTTCCGCACGGCTGCGCGTAAGTCGTCAGGCGAAGCGGTTTTCCAGTGCGTCCCAGTGCGTTACATACTTTTTCTCCGAGTTCGGGCAGAAGACGAACTTCTTTGTACCTCACGCGCTTTGCATCGGTTCGCTTAGCCGCGTGCCGCGCGAGCAGCCACCCGCTGCATGGATTCCGACGCGCGGGGCGTTGCCCACGCGGTTAAACGAATGTGCCATCCTCAACCGCGCGAGGTGTGGCTCCTGAAAAAAAATTCCGGAATTGTCTGTAACACAATTGTGGCAAGTTCGCTCAGGTCACTATGGGAATTCCCAAACGACCGATTCGAAACAATTTTCAGGAGTCCTTGCCATGATTCGTCACTCTCACAAACTGTTGCTGGCCGCTGTATTGAGCGGGTTTTCTGCGTTTTCAGGGGCCTCGGTTGAAGCCGGATGCCATGGGAATTCCGGTGGCGGTTATTCCGGTGGTCGTTCGTACTCATCCAGCCATTCCCATTCCCATGTTCACAGCTACCCGCAGCCGGTGTATTCGCAGCCCGTGTATTCACAACCTGTCTACCGGCAGCCAGTTTATCCACAGCAAACGTATCCTCAGCCCGTCTACCCGCAGCCTGTTTACGCTCAGCCCGGTTATGGTCAGCCACAGCCGGTCTACGGTCAGCAACAGCAAACTTTTCCACAGACTCAGCCAATTCAACAACCACAGTACCAAGGACAACCCCAGACACTGCAACAACCTCAGATGCAGGCAGGTGTGGCAGTGAACGGGGCGGCAGTCGGAGGCAATCCGGCAATCGGTCAGCAGCAGATTCAGCAGCCTCAACAGCAAGTTCAGTCACAGCAGCAGTTACCTCAGCAGCAGTTGCCACAGCAGCAGCAGTTGCAGGCAGGAACGGCTCAGCCCTCAGCCCCGCAGGCGTTTGCTCAGCAGAATCAGGCTCCTGCTGCCATCGCACCAACCGGAGCAGCACCAGCGGTCGCAGCACCAGCGGTCGCGGCACCAAACGGAGCAGCACCAGCGGTCGCAGCACCAGCGGTCGCGGCACCAAACGGAAACGTGGCAACGAACGCTCCGCCCGTGAACGACGCGACGCAATCTGCCTTGCAGGCTCTGGGTGGATTCGCACCTCCGCAGAATGCCGCAGTTCAGTCAACGGTCGGAGTACCTCAGGCACCACAATCAGCGATGACCGGGTCCTGGACGGCAAATCTGAGCAATGGGGCTCGCGTCCAACTGTCACTTCAGACAGACGGAAACTTCAGTTGGGTCGCTGTGAACAAGGACGGACAGGCAAGCAGTTTTCAGGGAACCTACAGCATGGAGAACGGAACACTGTCGCTCAGCCGCAGCACTGACGGCCAGAAACTGACCGGAAGCCTGACATCCGGCGGAGCGAACAACTTCAGCTTCAAGCTGTCCGACGCTCAGGCATCCAGCCTGGACTTTGTACGAGGCTAGTGAATAGAGTTGATTTTCAGACGGTGTTGCTGTGAAAACGATCGTGATCGAACTCATCAACACTCACACGACAGCAGGCGAGCCACGGGGACGGCTCGCTTGCTGTCATTTTATTGGTACACTCTGCAGGCTTCACCCCTCAAAAGGAGATCCTGATGCCTGCCTTGTTCCCGAGTCGGTTGTTTACGAACGCTTGTTTTCTCATGCTGGTCCTGTTTGTTCCTGCGGCATCTGGATTCGCTCAGGACGTCGTCCTGCGGTCCGACCAGTCACAGTACTGGTATCGTGGCAACATGCACACGCATTCGCTGTGGAGTGACGGTGATGATTATCCCGAAATGATCGCCACCTGGTACCGTGATCACGGCTATCATTTTCTGGTGTTCACGGACCACAACACGCTCCACAACCGCGAACGCTGGATCGATGTTGAAAAGAGCAAAGGCGGCATGAAGGCTTTCGAGAAGCTGACTCAGGCATTTCCCGCAGACTGGATTCAGACACGGGAAACTGAAGGTCGCAAGGAAGTCCGACTGAAGGAATTTGATGCCGTCTACGATCGCCTTGCGAAGGCTCAGGAATACATTCTGATCCAGGGCGAGGAGATCACGGACCACTTCAATCGGCAACCGGTCCACCTGTGCGCGACGAACACCAGTGAACTGCTGCCGCCCACCGGAGGCGACAGTATTGTCGATGTGATGCAGCGCAATATCGACGCTGCCGTTTCCCGCCGCGAGCGCTCCGGCGAAGCGACGCTGGTGCATCTGAATCATCCGAATTTCGGCTACGCCATTACTGCCGAACAATTGATGCAGGTCGTCGGTGAGAACTTTTTTGAAGTCTACAACGGTCATCCGTCGGTCCACAACTCCGGTGATCCAACTCATGCCTCCACCGAGCGTCAATGGGATATCATCAACACCTGGCGGCTGGCGAAACTCAATCTGCCACTGATGTACGGTCTGGCCACGGACGACGGGCACGACTACTTTCAGACTGAGCCTCACAAAGGTGCGCAGCCGGGGCGGGGTTGGGTCATGGTGCTGACCGACACGCTGACTCCGGAGGCGCTGGTCAAGGCGCTGGAAGCGGGGCGTTTCTATGCTTCCTCCGGCGTGACGCTCGAAGAAGTTCGGCAGACCTCGAACAGTCTGAGCATTACTGTGGCTGCGGAACCGAATGTGTCGTACCGGATTGACTTCATTGGTACACACGCGGCTTTTGATGACACCAGCTCGCCGGCAATCGATGATCCCGAAAAACTCGATACGGTGACTCGCCGATACAGCACCGATGTCGGCAAGATCCTCAAATCGGTCGAAGGAAGTGTCGGGAGTTACACGTTTGAAGGCACAGAACTGTACGTCCGCGCGGTAGTCACTGCGTCTCGGCGTCACCCGAATCCGTCTGAGATGGAAGAATTCGAGCGAGCCTGGGTGCAGCCCGTCGTTGTGTTGAATGCCGGACAGGAACGGTAAGGACCAAAGTTGAAATCCGAAACTCGAAATCCGAAATCGGGATTAAGATTTCAGATTTGTTTCGGATTTCGACACTCGGAATTCGGATTTCAGATCTCAACGTGAAGAATTGACAAGGTTAATTCTCAGCTGGTCCTCAGCGGCGGCTGCTGGCGGTCGTGCGGCGGGGGCGGATGAAACGAACCATACCGGTGCCGTCTGTGGCGACCGAGTTTATCCCGGTTTGCAGTTCATGCTGCAGCACGCCTGGGATGATGCGGCGGAGGCGGATGTTCCACAGGTCGCCCGGCTTGGCTCCGGTTGCGCTGAGTTCTTTCAGCGGGATGGCCGCTTCAATGCGCCAGGTCGCGGCATCTGCATCGAGCGCAACGAACCATTTCGGATTCCATTTGTCGAGCATCCAGCAGCGGTCACTGGTCTCGCCGGATTCATCGACTGTAAGCTGAAAGGCCGTTCCGAAGTCGCAATCAGTATCGATTTCCAGTTCCAGCCGATCACGATTTTTATGCTTTGCGTCGTAACTGCGGTTCAGCACCAGTTCGACGGGCTGAGATTTCTCAGGAGCCCGCTGCAAACGGGCGGCGAGGTACAGGAATTCGTCATCCCATGCCAGCATGGTCAGGCTCGAGATGTCGGCACCGTCTGAAAGCGCCTTGCGACGAGTTCCCGTTGCCGGATCAAGGGAGTCGCGGACGAAAGGCGTGAGCAGAATCTCTTCGGCGTCTTCCCAAATGCTGTCAGTCAGTTCGCCGTCGAGGAACGGCCGTGTACTGCGTTCAGGAAGATTGATCAACGGCAGGAGCGGTGCGGCGGGCATTTGAGTCGCCTGCAGCGCGCAGCGCGCGAACAGTCCATACTGATCGTCGCGCTGGCTCAGTTCCGAAAGCGTCGTAGACTGTTCGCCGTTCTTTTGCTGCAACCGGTAGTTGGCAGCGATGCGGAGTTGTACCAGCGGGTGCAGTGCGGTCGTTCCGTTGC
>JAYTAK010000597.1:0-8633 GCA_043737515.1 Candidatus Kuenenia sp.
CGATGTATCTCCATTGGCGCCGACGCATAGATCGCGGCCAGCCCGTATGCTTCGTCCAGTTTCCAGCGATCGATAAAACTGTCATGGCACGAGGCACACTTCATATTGATCCCGAGGAACGATTGCGAAATGCTCTGCGCGAACTGAATCTCCACCGTCTGACCCGCGCTGACTTCACCGCGCCATCGAATGCCGTCAATGTATCCCTGACTCGCTGACGTTGGCGGCGCGATCAGTTCCCGTGCAAACTGATCAAACGGCTTATTTGTCAGCAGTGATTCGTAGAGCCATGCGCTGACCTGCTGTCGACCGCCCGTAATAAATCCAGTGCCGCTGTAGTCATTCCGCAACAGATCATTGAAGAATGTCAGCCAGTGGTCGGCGTACGAGATGCGATCGTCGAGCAACTGCCGGACGATCTGTTTTCGTTTATCCGCCGCCGTGTCTGCCAGAAACGCGGCAAGCATTTCAGGCTCCGGCAACAGTCCCACCAGATCCAGACTCACGCGCCGCAGGAATACAGCATCGTCGATGTATTTCGGTCGCGCCACCTGATGCGCCGCGAGGTCGGCATCCAGAATCCGATCGATCGGGTTTTCGCGTCCGTCAACGATCGGCGGAAGTTCCGGACGTCGCGGCTTCAGCGGGGGCTCCCAACTGACCGGAGCGAACGAAAAACCATCGTCCCACGGCACGCCATCACCGATCCACTTCTTAAGCGCTGCGACTTCAGCCTCGCTCAATCGGCTCTTGTCCGCAGGAGGCATCTGCACCTCTTTGTCTGTCGCCAGAATCAGTTCGATCAGATGCGACTCATCCGGTTTGCCAGCCTGCACGTTTTCGGAATCGATCAGGAGTTCCCTCGTATTCATCGAAAAGCTGCCTTTTGCCTCGCGGCCTCCGTGACAACCGACGCAATGCTTCTGCAGAATCGGAACCACGTCATGCGCAAAATCCGTGGCTGTCTGATCCGTCTGCGAAAATGCATCGGATGGCAGCACGAAGCTCTGTAACATGAACAGACACACTTGGATCAGGGCCATGGGCGGTCGCATAAACGGACTTCGCTGAATCACGCTGCACTTTAGGCGAAGAATTTATCGCCTCAGGCAACTGTAGTTTTCAAAAACACTGAGGCTCACAACGATGATTTCGGAGTTACGAAGCTTTTAACGCACTGAAGGAGCCACGAACGACCAAGGGTAAGAAACAATCGAAGCCTCCGCAAGCGAAGCACAAGCCGAAGAGCCGTTCATCACAGCATGACCAGCGAAAGCGACTCGACACACTGAATCCCCGGCGGAAGAAGTCCGTGCAGGCAAAGGTGCCGCTCCCCGGGAAGATGGCCGGCCTGGTCACATCAATGGCTGGCATGCTGGATGCCGCATGGCGTTCCGGCTTTCGATCATCATGGCCGGGATGATGCTGACCGATGACCGTCGCGTGGCAGCCGCATGGTTCGTGTATCGCTTCCGTTGGACGGCGTTTCCCTGCCATCAAACCCTCCGCTATTCTAACAAGAACATCCTGTCACCGGCGAACTCCAATTTGGTGTCGGCGGGACCAGAACGGGCGATCGGACCAACGTCGTTCCGCCAGATAATAATCGCGATACTGCCTGAGATAACTATTCCACAATTCTTCACAGGCTGCTTGATAGTCACTTCCATTGAGCACCATCTGCACAGCCTCCGCAGCGGAGACGATTGCCTTGGCTGACCCCCAACCGGAAAGCGGATCAAATGTCATCCCGGCATCCCCGACCAGAATCCACTGCGAGCCCGCAAAGTGCCGATATCGTCCTGATGCCGCGCTGACCTGATGGACTTTTTCAATCGGGGAATAAGCATGTTCTTTCAGCAGCCGATTGATTTGCGATCCCTGCTGAATGCATTGCTGCATCCACTGTGCCGGGGCAGTTCCGGAAGGGATCAAATCTCGATCCGTAAGAAACGCAACGATTCGTAACCCACTCGGCATCAAGGCGGAATAGGCCCAGCCGGATGGGTGCGATTCCACAAAAGTTCGTCCGTCCCGGTCCGTTCCTTCAGCAGACTTCAAAATACAATACAGGGAAATGTAGTCCTGCAATTGCTCATACGATCCTCCCAGACCATGCTTTGCGAGGATTCCGTTGCGTCCGGTGCAATCAAGTAACCATTCCGCGTGAAATTCCCCGAGGGTTGTCTCAAGGCACCATTCCCCGGACTGATGTCGAACGGCACCAGCTTCGGCACCAAAAAAAACCTGACAACCAGCATCCCGTGCGGCTTGCACCAGATCCTCTTCAAATCTCGCCCGGTCCAATTGCCATCCGTGCCCGTAAGGATTCATCATGAAATCCACTTCCACCGGGACCGGATCTGCCCAGCAGGAAACAATACCATAGCAGGGAAGATGCCCCGCGCGCCGAAACGTCTCCCAATGCTTCAGACGCTGCAAATGAACGCGGGCCTCAGGTGGAAGCGTTTCACCGATCTTCCAGCCCGGAGTTGTCTGCCGTTCCAAAAGCACAACATCAACCCCGGCCTGTGCCAGTTCGAGCGCAGCGGCACCTCCCGCAGGCCCACCGCCCACAACGAGAACTTTGGTGCTGCGATGTTGCATGTTTTTCGCTACCGGCCGAATTCGCCAGGACTACGCAGCTTTCTTCCCGCAGGGAACGATTCAGCGTTTGTGGGAACTTCCACAACCGCGCGAACCGTTACGCCGGTGCCACCGACTTCGGACTCAACCCAAATGCGTGAGGGAACGCCCGGCAGGTCGGTTGGGCCTTCTCGCTCTTCAACAGTGCCGAGTAATCCAAACTTGGTGATCATCTCAGCAATGTGCGACTGACTTCCAAACATGCGAAACCAATTAAGCCGCTGCCCAAAGGCGGCCAGCCGTTCTTCAGGCGTCTTCGAACAATCCATCACAATGTTGTAGTCCTGCAGACTGAGGACATCATTCGGAACCCGCGCGGGCCAAAACGTTGGCAGACTGGACGACGTATTGAAGAATGAATATCCCGACAGGCAGCTCGCAGTGTCAGTTTGCCACGGGACAGCCATCCAGCGCGTGATGTCACCGGCAGCAGCCCCATTGATCGGACCTGTCGGCGAAACAGCCACTTCGTGAGTCAGCACCAGACCAAAGTCCGGTTCGGGAGACGTTCGGCGTTTGATGCGATAAACCCCGGAGTAAAGGTACGGAATCCGCATTGGCCAGGTCATTTCACAACCGGGATGAAAGGCATCCGCCAGACAGAATTCAAGGGCTGCTTCATCCAGGATCGCCGGGCGTTGTGGCACGGGAACTTGATCGATGCTGGTCGGTTTCGGCTTTGATGGTGCATCATCAAATCTCCCTTTTGCCCATTGCTTGAGCCAATCGAGCTGCAGTCCCGAAAGGGAGGACAGCCCATCGGGCACTTTCTTGCTCGAATCCGGCGTAGCCCCGGTCAAGCCATCGAGGCCATCTCCGTAAAACTGCGGCCATAACATTTTGCCCAGGAGTTGGCCCGCTGGCGCAGGGTCGCGGAATTGCTGAAAGATCCGCTGGCGAAACTCGGCATTGGATGCACTCTTGTCGCGTAGCCGAGGCAGCAATTCATCGACATCAAATGGAGTCCCTGCACCAAACCAGGACGCAAATCCCAGATTGACCCATTGCAATCCGGAAAGGCGTTCAAAGATGGGACGAATGTGTTCGTCAAAAGAAACAACTGGCGGAGCCGGAAGAAGTCCCCAGGCAACCATGCGATCATACAGCAGGTCATACATGGTGCGCGTGGTGTTCAAAGCGGGAGCGTAGTTTGGCGGAGCGACCACAACCCACGCTCCTTCGACCGGAATTTGCTCTCCGTCAATGATGACGTGTGCATCGACAGGACCGTCCGCAGTGTCATCGTGCCAGCCATCGTTATTGGCAAACGTGATGGGCGGAGTGCCTGTGATCGACTGCGAAAGCCCATGACCGCCGAACACCAGCAGATTACCAGCTTTGTCTGTTCTCAATTCACCGAGCGGAACCGGCAAATCAAAAAAGTATCCTCCATCAAAGTGGAACTGCTGTCCATGAGATTCGCGACCAGAGATCGAGCGAGCCCCTGGCGTAATCGCCAGTTTGCTGCGATCCGCCTCGGTGGCATTTCGGCGAGCTGAGGGAGGCGTGGTCGGTTCTGACGCGACCGGGATATCAAGTGCCAACTGGAATTGGTACCAGGCGGCTTTCTTATTTGCGAGTTCGACAGTCCATTCGATCGTCGCGTTGTCGGCATTTAATTCGGCGATGACTTCACCAGCAGCGTTATACCCAAAGACGCGAAACCGCGCCACCTGTCGTTTGAGCGCCCCGGTGCCGACTTTATAGCTCCCCAAAGGTAAAGCAGGCTCATCGGGAACTTCTGGCCCAATGAAGTAACCATCGAATTCGGTGCTGTTGCCAATCCGGGCAACCCCGATTGCAGGATGAATCGCGGCACGAACGATTTTATTGTGGTCAGACATGTTTTTGCTTTCCGCTTTTCAAGGGCATGAAGCTCGCGAGCATCTTCGGACTTTGTTTTCCAATCCCCGACCGCTGCTAGTTGTAGTTCCGCGTCTGGCCCTGGTACAAGCGTTCGACCGTCCCGACATAGTATTCTTGCGGCTTTTATTCGAGATTTTTTACCTGCTTTTGGTGCGATTGTCGGCGGTCTTGCCGTGCCTGAGCCGAGAGGCACGACTGTCGCCGAGCAGGCCGTGGCTTGAGGTGGATTCGTCGGGAAAGAAACTGTCACTATGGTTCCTTTCTCCTGCTCAGCAAACGCAGGGAGTTTGGTTTTACCGAGACGATTTCCGCGAATTGACAGATGTCCGCCGACCGAGCGGCGAACCTGCGTAGGCGAGCCGTTCCGTCGGCTCGCATTCCTGTTCTCGCCCGTGCGGGAACAACGCCACAGGGCGGTTACCATATCTCGACCTTGTACCGCCGACTACGCTTTCCCCTGTGAATCTCAGTCGGCGGAGCGACTGAGCTACGTAGGCGAGCCGCTCCGTCGGCTCGCACCAGACACGGCGGCGAAGACCGCGTCAAGGGAAGCCTTCAATGGATCTGACACCAGGATTCAGGCCATGAGTGCTGGCGAAAAGTACCGTTTGGCTGAATCTCGACGAGTTCCTCAGACTCAATCGTCAGCTCGATGCCGCGTTCTTCGGTGGATGGAAGAACAACAACAGCAGGACCGCAGCAACGAGCGCTGCGCCCGCCGGGTAGAGCAACATTGACCGGTAGTTAACGACTTCAACAATAGTTCTCGTACCGTCCGCTGCCACCACAAATCGTGTTACAAGTCCGCCGATCACTTCTGTAATCACTTCCTGATCCGGTGCCTCAGCAATTCCTTTCGTAATGTAACTATCGCGTATAACAGGCCAGAGAAAACGAGAGATGATCGGTCCCATTCCAAGAATCAGAAAGTTGAAGAGTCCCTGCGCACTCGTGCGAGCATCTTTGGGAAAAACTTCATCGACCAGGATGTAAAGCGTGGCGAAGAAGAATGCATAACAGATCCCGTGCAGAACATTCACCGCCACAGCCCAGTAGGGATCCGGGAGCAGCGCGAAGACGGCAAATCGAGCCGTATGACCCAGGATTCCAAAGATCATCGTGTATCGCCAGCCGAGTCGTTTGAGCACAAGCCCAAGAATGGCCATTGTGCCGATCTCGGCGATCTGACCGATGCTCATGGCTGCCTGCACCCAGTTTTTCGGCACGCCGACATCACCGAGATAACCGAAGGCGACTAAGAAGAAACTATCATGAACCGTGGCGTCGATCAGAGTCACAAAAAACAGAACGATCAGGAACGGATGTCTCAGCAATCTCATGGATTCCAGCCAAGCCAGTTTTCCGTCTCCGGATGCCACGGGTTTGGGGGGCGTGTGTGGCAGCATAAGGCTGAAAGCAGCCAGACCGATGGAGGCAATCCCGGCTGCCAGAAACGCCCAGCTCTTTCCCTGATTGAGTGCCGTTCCGGAGAGTCCTGTGCCAAACGCGGTCCCGAGCCATTTCACAAATCCGCCGGCTTCCTGCATGGTGGGGATCTTTGCCCAGTCGAGCAAAATGAACACGAACGGCCACGCCGCTGCGATCCAGCCGATTGTGCCCCACAGACGAACTGCACCGAAGTCCTTTTTTGCGTCCTGGATATTTGCAAAGGCAATGCTGTTTGTCACCGAAATCGTCGGCACATAGAAGAAGCAGTGAACCGCCATGCAGCCGAAGAACAGCCAGTAACTGGGAATCTCAGGCTGCGGGTTGCGAAATGCGGACCACGACAAGTATCCGAATCCCAGCATCGCAAGCCCGCCAATCAGATGACTGAAGGCAAGGTATTTTTCTGCGGCGAAGTTGCGGTCCACAAACTGATTGGCAAAGAACATTGCGATGATTGCGGAGATCGGAAATGCCAGCGTCAGACCCATCTCCTGCCATGCAACCTTGAGTCCGAAGATGGTTTCGGTGGCCGTAAAATCCAGCGCGCCTTCGCCGAAGAATCCAAAGCTGGCCGGAAGCCATGCCCCCCAGATAAAGAATTCAAGAAACATCATGATCGAAAGACGTGTTTTCATGGCTGGCTTCAATGATCCTTGCGGAAGGAAATGGGTGAGGGAGTATTCCGGAATGGCGATCAAGAGGGGAAATAATGACAACCAAAACCAGTTCGGGCAACCAAAGAGCCGTTTTCGGTCGAGTCCAGGCTTCAGCTTGCTGCACCACGCCTTGTCGGCGAAAGCCCGGACTCCTGCGAAACACAGTCGTGCTGGAGTATTCCAGCGTGCCTGCACGAGTTATACTGACGAGCAAGTAAAATTCATTCTCGCAGGCTCTGTCACTCCACGATGGCAACGAACAAGAACAAAGCGTCGCAAAAGAAATCCGATGGCGATGAAGATCGAAAGATCGTCTGTACGAATCGCCGCGCGCGGCATGAGTACGATGTGCTGGACGAAATTGACTGCGGGATTGTGCTTTCCGGAAGCGAAGTGAAGAGTATCCGGAACAACAAGATCTCGATCGAAGAAGCCTACGCCCGCGTGGATAACCACGAAGTGTGGCTCGTGGATTGCGATATCGCCGAGTACGCTCAGGCGTCGATTTACAACCACGCCCGGCAGCGAAAGCGAAAGCTGCTGTTAAGGCGACGTGAAATCCGCAAGTTCATCGAAAGTGCAGACAACGACGGCCTGACGCTCATCCCGCTGACTGTGTTTTTTCAGCGCGGCTTGGTCAAGATCAGGCTGGGCCTGTGCAAAGGCCGCAAGCTGCATGACAAGCGGCAGAAAATGAAAGAGCAGGACGCGAAGCGTGAGATGCGCGAGGCGAAGACGCCGTAGGTGACGTGCGCGATTGATGTACATGAATTACGTAGGATGGACATTCATGTCCGTCGCATGGCCAATGCACATCGCCGGAGACGAAGGTTATTGTAGCGCGATAGACGTTCGTCAGGTGAATGTCGCCTGGTAGTGTCTCGGACATGAATGTCCAAGCTACAGGAATCGCAATCAATCGGCCGATTCCTTCTTTGGAGTCGGTGTGGCTTTGGACTCAGTCTTTCCTGAGTCCGACTTTGCGGAATCGGACGTGGTTGCAGTCGCAGTATCGTTGGCTTTCTTTGCCGCCTCCGCGCCCTTCTTGTAGGACTCGCTGCGGTAATCCGTCTGATAAAATCCGGAGCCCTTAAAGATAATGCCACCGCCAGCGCTGATGATACGTTCCGCTTTTGACTTCTTGCACTTCGGGCATTTCTTCGTCGGCTCCGCTTTGATTGACTGGAATTCTTCCCACTTGTTGTCACAAGCGTCGCATCGATATTCGTAGGTTGGCATAAGTTCACATCTCGAAACAAAGCAGGAAAGACAGAAAACCGGTCCCGGTGATCTGTTGAATTAGTCTCAATTTCTGCGTGGGATAAGCTTTCAGCCAGCCATTGCCTGATAAAAACTCAATGTTTTTGGCAGACTTTACAAGCTGGAAGCTTATCCCACTTTCAATCGCAATGCCCTACGCCTCTGGAGGAGCACAGGAAACAATTACTCGTGCCGGCCTGACGACTCGATCATGCAGGCGGTAACCCATTTCCACAACCTGCAGGACAGTCATGGGGTCGTGTTCGGCGGATGGAATCTGAGTTAGTGCTTCGTGCAGATTCGGGTCGAATGGTTTTCCAAGTGCGTCGATCGGTTCTGCGGCGTGAGCTTTCAGCGTATCACGAAACTGCTGGGCGACCATCTTGATGCCACTGAGCAGCGTCTGTGTATCGCCGGTTTGTTCCGCACTGCTGACTGCGCGATTGAGTCCGTCGAGTCCCGGAAGGATATCCCGCAGAAGTCGCAGTGATTCGAACTTGCGTGCGTCGTCCTGTTCTCTCTGAATTCGACGGCGAAAATTCTCCGTGTCTGCCTGCATGCGAATCATGCGGTTCTGCAGGTCGTCGATCTTTGACTGCATCTCCGCGTTGACGATCGGAGACCCCGAATCCTGGGCCAGGGCGTCCGCGAATGAATCCACGACGGGTTCATCGGCAGCCGAGGCTGATTGTTCAGGGTTGTTGGCGTTTGGTTCTGCCTGTGTCATGGATTGACCTTATTCCTCTGTTGCTTCCT
>JAYTAK010000598.1:0-8631 GCA_043737515.1 Candidatus Kuenenia sp.
CGCGGTCAGATTTGAGGTTTTGTGAGCGGCAAGGCGCTAGCCGCCGGTGCTGACCGAATGCACAACCCGCGGCTAGCGCCTTGCGGCTCACTCAACAACTCGTCCCTCAGTCCTGGCCGCGCGGAGTATATGTGGCAAATCAACGCTGAATCGTGGATGCCGAATCTACTGAAAGACGGAAACGAACGGTTGCGATATTGACTGAACGCGGCATTCGATCAACTGGAAAATCCTTTGGCCGTGGTCTCTGGCCCTGTGGTGACACGTTACCGGGATGCAAGCCAGAACCTGCGAACCACGTTTGAAAAGATCATCAAACGAGCGGGATTGATTCCGTGGCCGAAGCCGTTTCAGAATCTGCGGGCAACACGGGAAACGGAATTGATGGAAACCTACCCGTCTCACGTTGTCGTGGCGTGGATCGGGCATTCTGAAACTGTGGCGCGAAAACACTATCTGCAAGTGACTGACGCGAACTTCGAAAGGGCGACATCAAAAGCCCTGGCTCCACCAGTGGCCCCCGCAGTTGTGCGAAACTGCGGAACCTGAAGCGACCGCAAAAAAGAGAACCCCGCAAAACTCAAGGTTCTACGGGGTTCTGCGGATGGTTTCGCTAGTCTGTGCGATCAGAAAATAACCCGACCAGGGCTCGAACACCTGGCGGGAAACACTGGCGAAACGGCACTTTCTGAAAACGGTGGCCATTCAGGTGGCCAGTTTGAATCCGATTCCGATTCGATGGCCAGTCTGAAGGCTCAAGCGCTTGAGGATTTGCAACGGGCGTGGAAGTCAGTCCGGCGGATGGAAGACCTGTCAGACGTTCCCGCAGAATCTAAAGCGGCTGGCCGGGCCGTCGCGTTTGTTGATAAGGCATTCCGTGAACTGGAATGATCACGTCCAGTATGGATGATCATACCACGTTTTTGGCATTCCCATTCGCGCCATTGCGTCAGGTGTCTCTGGAGGGGTTTTCATCAGTTCATTGACTCGACGACGCCATTCAATGGCGAATTTTGAGTTGGCAGAACATTTTTTCAGGATTCGATAGACGAAAAGAAGGGTTACAAAGACGCGACGCGAATCAGGAACCATCGGCGATCGCCAGTGCTTCCCCACTGGAATCCGTGGTTTAATATCCCAGACGCGATCCCACAGACGACAGTGATGCGCGCAAACATTCCGGACATAAGTGAGGTGATGCAAGACTGAGGCGAAGTCCTGTTTCTGCATGCTGTACCGATTTGCGACAGGCGTTTGGTACTGATCCAGCAGTCCACTATACATCTTTGAGACGGCCCCAAATGACATGATTTCCGTAGCGATCCAGAATGGGAGAGTCGGAAAACCATCGTAGTGGGATTTGAAATGGGCAACGAAGAGTTCACTGGACCGTTTTGCCTCGTCATTAACGCGACAAAGCCAATCCGCATGGTCCAGGGAAGGGCGAAAGTGCTTCACATCGGCATAACCAAAAGCACCACACTGCTGACCAAAAATGTGAGCGATGGCAGATCGGGTATCCACTTCGATGACTTCGAGGCCCTCGGTTAGAAGGTCTCTGAGTTTGACGTCAAATTCGTAGGCGGCGCGGATCTGACTAAATGTCGTACCACTTTGGAAGCTGTGCCGACTCTGTTCAAATGCCAGACAGTAACCACTGAACCGATAATAATTCAGATGCCAAAGAAACTGTTCCGCTCCCTTTTGGTCGTCAATGATCAGTCCGCGAGACTGAAGCTTTTCGAGCTGATCGGCAATAGAAAGCCACGGTTTGTCGTAGGGAGCACGAGCCATTGTGCAACCTTTCGCGGCACAGCGTTGGACAATAGAACAAACTTGGCGCATAAAAAAAGCTCGCCAATGATGCACGTCATTGCGAGGGCACGTGACCGTTCGCGAGAGAGGTGCGGCGAGTGAGTTGTCGGAACTATCGGCGTTCGGACAAGAAAAATCAAGTGACAGAGTCGGCTGTCGATTGAAATGTGAATTCGCGCCGAAAAACAATGCTGTATTATCGCTACAAGCCATTCCCTTAAAACAGTTTCCGCAGAATTCCAAACTGCAAGAAGGAACTCGAACTGGTTTCGACTTCTCGTGGCCCCAACTGGCCAAACAGCGGCAAATTCGGCCATCCGGTCATTTTGAGTTCTTCAGAATCTCCCGTAAGCTGTGCAACTCCATTCCCGCACATATGGCCCTTTCGCAGCATACCGGAACACGATGACCCCTCAAGAATTCATCACACGATGGCAGCGGAGCGGTGGCGCGGAGCTGGCGAATAGTCAGTCGTTTCTGAAAGAACTCTGCCAGTTGCTGGAGTTGCCGGAACCGGAACCGACGCAGGCCGACGAATCGAAGAACTCCTACGTTTTCGAAAAGGCCGTCAGTCTGAACAACGGCGACGGCACATCGTCAACGGGGCGGGTTGACCTGTACCGGCAGAAGACTTTCGTTCTGGAATCCAAACAGGGGGCAGAACGGCGGGCGAACGAACTGGCGGAAGCCCTGGCGACCGTCACGAAACAGAAGAAACACCGCAAGGGCACCGCAGCGCGTGGAACGACGCAATGGGCGCAAGCGATGCGTTCAGCGTACCAACAGGCCAAACGCTACGCGGAAGCCCTGCCGGAATGGCCCCCGTTTCTGGTTGTCTGCGACGTTGGATACTGCTTTGACGTTTACGCGGACTTCAGTTGTTCGGGCAAGAATTATGAACTGTTCCCCGACCCTCGAAGCTCTCGAATCCCCCTGCAGGATTTGACGAAGTCGGAAGTTCAGGCATTCCTGAAAGCGGTCTGGCTGGACCCTCATTCGCTCGATCCATCAAAGAAGTCTGCCAAGGTTACCCGCGAACTGGCCGACCGACTGGCGAAACTGGCGAAGAGTCTCGAAAGCAGCGTGGCCGACAAAGCAACGCAGACGGCGGACGAATCCCACCAGCGAGCCCACCAGGTGGCGCAGTTCCTGATGCGGTGCCTGTTCACCATGTTTGCCGAAGACGTGGAACTGATTCCGAAGGGCTCATTTGTCGGATTGCTCCAAAGTCTGAAAGACACTCCAGGCGATTTCGTTCCGATGGTGGAATCACTGTGGAAGGACATGGACAAGGGCGGATTCAGTACGATCCTGCGAAAGAAGATTGCCCAATTCAACGGGGGACTGTTCGCCGATTGTTCCGCGCTGCCCTTGAATCAAGATCAGTTGGAACTGTTACTGGAAGCTGCCAAATCCAATTGGGCGGACGTGGAACCGGCGATTTTTGGAACGCTGCTGGAGCGGGCACTGGACCCCGTGGAACGACACAAGCTGGGAGCCCACTATACGCCACGGGCCTACGTGGAACGGCTGGTGATTCCGACCATCATGGAACCATTGCGTGAAGAGTGGGACGACGTCTACGCCACGGCAACGGCGTTGTACAACTCTGAAAAGGTCTCCGAAGCACAAAAGAGCGTCCGGGACTTCCACGAGAAACTTTGTCACGTTCGAGTTCTCGACCCTGCCTGCGGTTCCGGCAACTTCCTTTATGTTGCCCTCGAATTGATGAAGAAACTGGAAGGCGAAGTGACCAAAGCGATGGCCGACTTTGGGGACCGTCAACAGATACTCACGACGATTGATCCCCACCAGTTCCTTGGGATTGAAGTGAACCCACGAGCCGCGGCGATTGCGGACCTCGTGTTGTGGATTGGCTACCTTCAATGGCACATCAAGGCGCGTGGAAAGGAATCGATTGCGGAACCGATCATCCGGAGATTCGACAACATCGAAAACCGCGATGCTGTACTGGCGTGGGACTCGATTGAACCGGTGTTTGATGCTCACGGAAAACCCGTGACTCGCTGGGATGAAAGAACGACGAAAACTGATCCAATCACGCAAGAGGAGGTGCCTGACCCAACGGCCCAGATACAGGAATTGCGTTATATCAAGGCGCGGAAAGCCGAGTGGCCGCAGGTGGATTTCATCGTCGGCAATCCCCCGTTTTTGGGACAGGGTAGGATGCGAGATAGCTTGGGAAATGGGTACACCAATGCCTTGCGCAATAGCTTTGCAGAACTGGCTGATGCGTCCGATTACGTTTGCTATTGGTGGTACCGCGCGGCTGAGTGCTTGCGGATACACGGCAGCGGAAGATTTGGATTTGTGACCACCAACAGCCTTACAATGTCCCAAAACCGGAAAACAATTGAGTATCAACTTGTTAAGGGCGACATGTCGGTGGTGAATGCTGTTTCTGACCACCCTTGGATTGACAGTGAATCTGGAGCCGCAGTTCGGATTTCTATGACGGTCGTTGGCCTCGGGCAACAAGACGGACTCCTGTCGTATCCGCTGAATCCAAAAGAACGCAGCATCGACGGCGCGCCGGTGCAGTTGCGAACGCTGTGCGGCACGATTCGAAGTGACCTCACAATTGGAGCGGATTTTTCAAAGGTGCAACCGCTGCGAAGCAATACTGGCTTGTCCAGCATGGGGGTGAAACTGCATGGTGCAGGATTTGAAGTGCCGTCGGAGGAAGTTGCAACACTCGGCGGTGAAAACGCCGTTGTAAAAAAATACATCGGCGGGCGCGACCTTGCCCAGCGTACGCCGCCGCGTTTCGTGGTTGATTTCACCGGGCACGGTCTGGAGGAGATTCGGGAAATGTGGCCCGCGCCACTGCAATGGGTAGTTAATCACGTTAAGCCACATAGAGATCAAAGCTCGGATGTTGGCTATCGAACTCATTGGTGGTTGTTCGGACGCGCCCGTGTAGAATTTCGATCGCTTCTCCCGAAACTCAGTCAACTCATCGTTACGCCGCGCACTGCAAAACATAGGTATTTCCTTTTGTTGAATGCGGACTATGTATTCGAAAGCGAAGTGATTGGCTTCGCAATGGACAGTCTTTTCATTCTTGGCTGCCTCTCCAGTACTCTCCACGGCAGATGGTCACTTCGGCGTGGGAGTCGCTTGGGTATTGGCAATGATCCTCGATACAACAACTCCTTATGTTTTGACTCCTTCCCATTCCCTGAACCAAGCCAAAATGTTCGCCACACAATTGAGGAAATCGCGACGCAACTGAACTCGCACCGTAAGAGGCAACAAGAATTGCATCGAGATCTCACAATGACTGGCATGTACAACGTCCTCGAAAAACTGCGATCCGGAGAAGAACTTACCCCCAAAGAAAAGGCCATTCATGAAAAGGGACTTGTCAGCGTTCTGAAACAGATTCATGATGAACTCGACGCGGCCGTTTTCGATGCCTACGGCTGGCCGCATGATCTGACGGACGAAGACATCCTCGAGCGACTGGTAGCAATGAACCACGAACGCGCGGAGGAAGAAAAACAGGGGCTCATTCGCTGGCTGCGTCCGGAGTTCCAGAATCCAGCGAGCGGCAAACAGGCCGTTCAAACGGAACTCGAACTGGAAGCGGACGACGAAGACTCTGACGACGAAATCGAGTCTCCAAAAACAAAGGGCGGAAAGTCAAAAGACAAGGCGAAAGCAAAGACCAAAGACAAGGCCCCGGCAAAAGCCGCATGGCCGAAGAAACTGCGCGAACAAATCACCCTTGTCCGTCAGTCTCTGCAGGATCACAAAGGCCCCACCAGTTCCGAAGCCATCGCCAAGCGGTTCAAATCCGTCAAAGCTGATGCCGTGGAAGAATTGCTCGATACTCTGGCTTCGATTGGTCAGGCCCGACTATTGCCCGATGGCCGGTATGCCATCTGATTGGGTGAATCGGGCGGGCTGAAATTGCGAACATGAACGCGGGCGAATACTGGTGACCAGCACAACGACCGCCCCTGCGATTCCTGTAGCTTGGACATTCATGTCCGAGGTATTGGCCATGCGACGGACGTGAATGTCCATCCTACATCCGAAAGTCAGCGTTGGTAATACCCCCGACAGGAGTCGAACAATCGCAGTTTGAGCAACGTTTCAAGCCACTTTCTGAAAACGGTGGCCAGTCAGGAAGTGATTCCGATTCGGTGGCCAGTTTGAAGCTGCAGGCAGTGGCTGATTTGAATCGCGCCCTTGTCAGTTTGAAGGCTTGGCAGACTGTTGCGAATTCTTTACTTGGCAGTTCGATTGTCGATGAGTTGAGCGAGGTTCTGAGGCGATTTAGGGATTCTGATGGCTAGTCGAAATCTCATTTGTTTTCGGAGCGCGACTTAGTGCCGCCTTGATTCGGTCATCGATTGCCGCTGATCGATTCTTGATGCAACAGGGTTCGGCCAAGATCCGCAAGCTTTCAACTATAGTTGGTTTTACGTATCCCGCCGATGCGGTGAAGTCGTCAATAAAAGCCCAATCCTGCCAGCAGGCTTTCGCAACGCTGTCCAGCCTTAAACCAGTTTTAGCATCACCATTTCTTGACCAAGGGAGTGGAACTTCGTCCGCTTCACCGCGAATCTTTGAAGTAATCGCCACGCACCAGTACGGTTCACCTTCCTTGATTTCTGGCCCATCGCTGATAACGACGTACCCGCGAATTTTATCGTTTACCCCGTTCGGATCTGGCCGAGCGGCCTTAGGATACAAGATTCGCCCGGAAACGATTGTGTGGGTTTGCGTGCTCAACGTGGGTAATCACGCTTGATGACCTGAAAGACGGCAGGCTGCATTGAATTGTTCAAGCTCTTCGTCAAGGTCCAAGATTGTTCCGTCAACGCAATCGGCGTCGATTTCATCCCGGTTGAACCCGAGAATCTCCATCCAATTTCGACGCACTGATAATGCATTCGTCCGCCAGTCTGAATAGCCAGCCCTTGGATCAGTTGTGCTAGTGTTAATCGCTGGAAATGTGTTCGTTGTTGTTGTCATATGTAAACTGCAATGATGGACAGATGTTCAGTGAGAATTCGGTGATCTTAGCAATATCATCAACGAAGCAGCGGCACGCTTGCGTCGCCTCTTGATTCAGACTGGATTGTGAGAGAGAAGATTTCTTCCCGCTAAAATCAGTGTGGCTATTCAGAGATAGTTCGTAATTGCTCGATTCGGCGGTTTTTGATGCCGAAAGCTGCACATTGAAGATTCGCTCACCTTCCGTGACGGACGCATGTACTGTTCGTTGCTTCGTCGCGAATTCCAGATTCGGAAGTCGAAAGTCGTCGGGGATTTCGCTTTCATCGATATCGACCCCTGAAAAGGTAACATTGACACCAACTGCGAACACTGGTGTCCAAACGAGATGGGAAAGTAAAACCGCAAGCGGGGTTCCGCAGTCCTCATTTTGTCTTCCAGACTCGACAATCAGTCGATCTGGCCGAATCACCCAAGTGACCCCATCGAGCTGCAGTCTGATGCCTGGCTGAGAGAAATCTTGCTGAATTTTTATATTGGTGCCCTGAGGGATCAGCCCCATTTCCGTCAAAAGCTTTGGCTGAATGACAAAAATGTTGAATGTGCCAACTACAACGCAACTGGCATTCTTGAACTGAACCTTCACTGCAACCTCTCTGCCGATTAATTATTTCCCATCCATCGTAGAATTGTAGACGAACGGTAGTCAAACCAGACAACAAAAAAAAAATCTCAATGGTGTAATCGGTTTGCTAAACCGCTGCAACGGCACAATCCGAGAAGTTGAACCCGAAGTTTGGACGCAATTGTCGGAGCCCCCAAAACAAATAGTATACATTAGTACCCTATTTTCCCGCCGAAGGCTTGGTCGTTTCCTGAAGCATTGCCGCAGAAGAATGCAATCTAAAGCTGACCGATTGATGAGCCCCTGCAATGCCTCCATGCGAATCCGGCGGTGTTTATTCGAACGTTTGCAGAACGAGCACAAGATCCCTACGCTGGGCACTGTGCAAATTCCTAGTGTGACATGTGACACAGAGCGGCTGACTAAAAACCAAAATGACCCCACAAGACTTCATTTCCCGATGGCAGCGGAGCGGTGGCGCGGAGCTGGCGAATAGTCAGTCGTTTCTGAAAGAACTCTGCCACTTGCTGGAGTTGCCGGAACCGGAACCGACGCGGACGGACGAATCGAAGAACACCTACGTTTTTGAAAAGGCCGTCAGTCTGAACAATGGCGACGGGACATCGTCAACGGGGCGGGTTGACCTGTACCGGCAGAAGACTTTCGTTCTGGATGTCAGTGGGCGCAGGCGATGCGTTCGGCATACCAACAGGCCAAACGCTACGCGGAAGCCCTGCCGGAGTGGCCCCCGTTTCTGATCGTCTGCGATGTCGGATATTGCTTTGACGTTTACGCCGACTTCAGTTGTTCGGGCTAGAACTATGAACTGTTCCCCGATCCTCGAAGTTCTCGAATCCCGTTGCAGGATTTGACGAAGCCGGAAGTTCAGGCATTCCTGAAAGCGGTCTGGCTGGACCCTCATTCACTCGACCCATCAAAGAAGGCGGCAAAGGTCACCCGTGAACTGGCCGACCGGTTGGCGAAACTGGCGAAGAGTCTCGAAAGCAGTTCGGCCGTCAAAGCGACGCAGACGGCGGACGAATCCCACCAGCGAGCCCACCACACATCACAAAAGGTGGCACACATCACAAAAGGTGGCAGCACATCACAAAAGGTGGCAGCGACGGTCTTGAATAACGTCAATGACAGATTCGAAAAAAGATTTTCGAATTCGATTTTTGTGCAGTGTGTCGACAGGGGTG
>JAYTAK010000599.1:0-8628 GCA_043737515.1 Candidatus Kuenenia sp.
ACGGCTTTCGGACTCAAAACGCCTACGAAACCGCCCTTTATCACAACCTCGGCGACCTCCCGTTCCCTGAATTCACCCACAGATTCTTCTGAGGAGGCCTTTGTATTGATCCCAATGACATGGGCCATCATGCGGCTTGCTCTTGTGATCGTGCGTATGCAGAGGCTTTCAACAACGATGTACGGAACGCTGGCAGTCCTTGTCGGGATCGCCCTGTTGTTTCTCAACATGTGGTGGATCTCGTTGCCGTCCGTGTTGCTGATTATGGCCATCGCCCTGAAACTGGAAGTGGTGGCCATGAGACAACTGGCCGACAAACTGATGATGACGGATCTGGCTTTCGACGCCGTGAAACATTCATCCCGAAACATTCGAAGGATGGCGTATTCTCAACAACACATTTTTCCATTCCATCAGTTGCGTCCGGATGTTGTTGACGGGCGTTTAGGCTGGAGACAGGCGTTGGTCGTTTCGAGCATTCTGACGTGGCTCACGTTTTGCCTCTTTGTTCGTATCGGGGAAACCTTTGATAACGTCGGTTCGATGTCTGACGCCAATGGAATACGTCGCCCGGAAAACGCTGCGTTTGGTGCAATCGTGTTTATGGGAGTTGTTGCAGGGGCAAGTCGCATTCTTCCGGGGATCTTCGGGTGCTGGCTACCGCGATTGGGACCGATTTCACGCATCATCACGGCTCGCCCGATCGTTCCATCTTACGACTGCGTGCTGAAGCCAATGCTGATAGCCTGCGGGTTGAGTCTTTTTATCTATTTTCTGCCTGGCGAATTATGGTTCGCAAAATTCCTTTCGGCAGAATTCCTGATGCTTCTGATCGTGCTTCGCTCCGGCCCCAGCGACGACGAATTCCAAATGACCGCCGACGCACGACTGTCGTCCTCGTTTATGACTCAGAAATGAGGCAGTAACGTGAAACATTGGATTCACCGACAAATGAAGTGCGCGGCAGCCGCAGGATGACTTCAGCGACACGGCAATCCTGAGTCGTGTGTAGAGACTTGATGCGCAGCTATGGAATATTTGCCCTGGGGTTCGTCCCGAAGGGGCGACGGAATCCAGCCTGGGCCAACGGCCCAGGAAATCGGCATTGTGATCAGAAACGCCCTGAAAGGGCAGGGGAATCGCGATTCTTGAACCCTTTCAGGGTACAAACACACTATTAGATTCTGACCTGGGGCGGCGTTTGTCGCGGGAGCGACTTCACTTGCCCCAGGCTATATTCCAGAAGCCTTTCAGGCTTACGTACCTGCAATTTGGCTGGACACAATTCAGCACGGCGCACTTAATTTGTCGTTGAACCTGAATTCTTGTTGTGTCGCGAAGTTTATCAGGTGACGGCTGGACGAGATTGAGGCGGGTGCGACAAAAGTATTGGTGACAGAAAAATGAATCTTGGCGCGGGATTCGCCCGCAACCGAATAGGGTCTGTGCATGAATGAAACACCGATCCCATATTCGACTTCTTTCATCCGCAGTCCGGCCTTGCCATCCGCAGGAAACCCTTCAAGGCCGTTGTCCTGCGGATGGCAGAGCCGAATGAAAATGATTTTTTGGCTCCATTTTTCTGTCACCAATTTTTCTGTCAGATGTGTTTCTGAGTCCCGGCTTTAACCAATGGGTTGCGGGCGAAGCCCGCGCTTGGTTTTTACTCAGCCGTTACGTCAGAATCTCATGCACGACTTCACCGTGGACATTGGTGAGTCGGCGCTGGATGCCGTTGTGGTAATAGGTCAGTCGTTCGTGGTCGATCCCCAGAAGATGCAGGACCGTGGCGTGGTAGTCGTACCAGTGGACGGGTTTCTCGACCGCTTTCCAGCCAATTTCGTCGGTTGCTCCATAGGCCAGACCATGCTTCAGGCCGGCACCTGCCATCCAGATCGAAAAGCCGTACATGTTATGGTCACGTCCGGCACCGATCTGATCAAGGGCTGATTGGGTGAACGGGGTGCGTCCGAATTCCGAGGTACACAGCACCAGCGTGTCGTCGAGCATCCCGCGCTGACGCAAGTCTCGCAAGAGAGCCGCGACCGGCTGATCCAGGCGACCGGCTTCGCGCGTGTGGTTTTCTTTGACGTCTTCGTGACCGTCCCAGTTGATTCGCGGAGATCCAAAGGAACCGCCCGAAAAAAGTTGCACAAACCGCACACCTTTCTCCAGCAGGCGACGCGTAAGCAGACAGCGGCTGCCAAAGTCCGCCGTGACTTCGTTGTCCAGTCCGTACATGGTGCGTGTCGCGGCGGTTTCCTGGTTGAGTTCCGTGACCATTGGCACGGCGAGCTGCATTTTTGCCGCCAGTTCATAGCTCCGCATGCGGGCGAGCAGCGCGTCGTCGGTGCCGATCTGTTCCAGATGCGCGCGGTTGATTCGAGTCAACAATTCTCGGCTGGCAAGTTCATGCGCGTCGGAAAGTCTCCGCGCCGGAAACAGATGATGGATGGCAGGCCCCTTCGTCTGAAATGCCACGCCCTGATGCTGAGCGGGCAGAAAACCGTTGGACCAGTTGATCGTCCCGCCGGCGGGCAAGCCGCGTGCATCGGGCAGCACGACGTATGACGGAAGTTCGTCCGTCTCGCAGCCAAGACCATACGATATCCAGGACCCCATGACGGGAAATCCATTGAGGCGAAACCCGGAATTCTCTTCGAATGTGGCAGGCGTATGATTCGCTGATTCCGCCACCATCGATCGAATGACGGTTAACTCATCAGCGACTTCTGCGAGATGCGGAAACAGATCCGATACCCAGAGACCGCTTTCGCCGCGTTGTTTGAATTCCCAGTCGTTCTTGCGAATCAGACCGATCTGATTGAAGAATGTCGCAGGCCGTTCGTCGGCTTGAAGCGACTTGCCGTGAAATGCCGCGAGTTCAGGTTTATAGTCAAACGAATCGACATGACTGACGCCGCCGCACAGGCACAGATGAATGATGCGTTTGGCTCTGGCATCGTGATGCGGCAAACCGTGTGCTTCGCCCGGCACCGCATCCGCGCGGCTGGTTTGGCCACGCATCAGCAGTGATGCGAGGGCAGTCCCTGTGAGAGAAGCAGTTGAAAAACTGATGGCAGAACGACGCGATTGCAACGGATTCGGCATTTGTCACCTGGTTGAGGGAGAACAATAGGTCCTATTTGACCTATAAGACGTATGACACCGACACGTTACTGCACATACAAAAACTCATTGCTGTTCAGAATGACTCGACAATATGACGCCAAGCCGTGTTCATTCACGAACTGCCTGGCCAATCGGACTTCCTGTTCATCCGCTTCTCGACCGTACGCCACCAGACAGACCAGTTTGACCTGGGCATCCGTGGAGTCACCGGCTTCCCGCTGCATGCGATCTGCAAAATCATCCGCCAATGAAAACACCAGGGCGTTGTTCATCAAAGCCAGTGCCTGCAATGGCGTGGTCGTCGCGGCTCGTTTAGGTGTTGTCACGGACGGGTCGGGACAGTCAAACGTATCCAGAAACGGATTGCGGCCTCCGCGGGGTGAAAACCGATAGATCGTGCGGCGGAGCGCTTCCGGTCCGGTCTCATTGACCGATTCATAAAAGTTGCTGCCTTTGAATTCGAAATGGCGGACATCGCGATATCCGACGCCACCGATGGCAGGATTCAGCTTTCCTGTCGCGAAGAGAACGGCATCGCGTATCTCTTCCGCTTCCAGCCGTTGCGGTGTCCTGCGCCAGAGCAACCGATTACCCGCGTCGATGCGAGCCGCCGCTGTGTTGATCACTGACGATTGCCGGTACGTCGCGGATGTCAGGATCAGGCGGTGCATCGGTTTCAGGCGATAGCCGCCGCTGCGAAATTTCTGCGCGAGCCAGTCGAGCAAATCGGGATGGCTGGGCTGGCCTCCGTTGAAGCCAAAGTCGCTCGGAGTTGTCACCATGCCTTGTCCGAAATGATACTGCCACAGCCGGTTCACCATCACACGCGGGAACAGCGGGTTGTCAGAATGTGTCACCCATTCAGCAAGTTTCTGGCGACGATCTGCGTCGCTGGCGTTCGGAGCAAGACCAAAGTCCGGCGATTCTCCGGTCACCGCACTCAGCCCGGCGGGAGAAACTTCTTCAGCAGGACTGCCGACATCGCCACGCTTCAGGACTCGGGTGACACCGGGATTGTTGGAGAGGCAAGTGTAGAGTTTTCGCAATTGCGCACTGGTCAGAGCGACTTGCTCTGCCTGCAACGCCTTGTCGTCCGCCGTCAACTGTTCATGCCGAGTTCGCTGCTCCGGAGAAAGTCGTGCCACCATCTGTGCAGTGGACACATAATTCCTGTCAGCCACGCCCGCAGATGCTGCGACTTCGTCAGATGTCAGAGCGCGGTCGTAAAGCTGAGCCCGCTGGATCCGACCGGCGAGCATTCGATTGCCTCCGACAGGACTGTGTCGCAAGCCGAAGATCACCTGGAACTGTCCCGCTGCGAAAGACTGTAATTCACCAGGTCGATAGGGAGTGCCGTACAGCGTCCCGTCGCGATAGCCTGTGATCGTGCCGTCTTTCTGATAGACGATCGCAAAATGCACGGCGCGTCCCTTCGCGTCAGCTTCTTCAGTGCCATTGAAAGGCATCGTGCGGACAAACCCGTTGCTGCCAGCCATCCATTTTCGTGGTTCACGCTCGCCAAAGACGATGGCATCGAACGTCGCGCCGTTCAGCGTCTGGACACTGATCACGCCACCGCCGCCCCGCTCCAGATTATCAAGCTGCACCCATGCTTCGAGCGTCTTTTCCTGCAGATCGACCGTAAATGGTTGAGTCGCCACGTAAGCGTCCTTGCCGTCGAGGACAAGGTGTCCTTCTTCGAGCCTCGCGCTGCCGTGGGCGGTGGCATCGAGTGATCCGACAGTGTCTTTCAGGTCGTCTTCGAACTCCCATGTGGCCAGGGCTTTGGGCGGATCAGGAAGCGTCGCCGTTCCATCTTCGCGTTCTGCCAGAATCTGACTTCTGGCGGACTGTTCGATGGCGTCCCGCTCGGTACGGATTCTTGGCAGCAGAACATTGATGTCTGCCAGTTGCTGCTGCTGCTCCCGCGGCAAGGCAACCTGGACATCCCGCTCGCCATGCGTCACGCCGGTCAGCGTCGCCGCAAGCTGGTAGTATTCCTTCTGCGAAATCGGATCGAACTTATGATCGTGGCAGCGAGCACAATTGGCGGTCAGGCCGAGGAACGTCTGACCGACGATGCCGACGAGGTCTTCGATTTCATCCTGGGCCATTGACATTCGCATCTTGTCATTGGCGGGCAGTGTGGTGTTGTGCGGACCGGCGACCAGGAATCCGGTGGCCGTGATCGCATTGAAGTCTTCCGGATGCAGGATGTCGCCCGCCAGTTGCAAGCGGACAAATTCGTCATACGGCATGTCCTGATTGAGTGCATTGATGACCCAGTCTCGATAAGGCCATGCGTTGTTGCGGGGTTGATCGTATTCAAAGCCGTTGCTTTCACCGAAACGCACGACATCCAGCCAGTGCCGCGCCCAGCGTTCGCCATAATGCGGTGAGGCCAGCATCCGATCGACCAGGTTTTCGTAAGCCTGATTAGTCGTGTCAGTCAGAAACGCATTGACCTCATCCGGCGTTGGCGGAAGTCCCAGCAGATCGAATGACAGGCGTCGAATGAGCGTCCGTTTGTCGGCTTCAATGGACGGTGCAAGTCCTGCTTCGTGGAGCTTTGCCTCGACAAAGGCGTCAATGGGATTTGACATCCACCCGAGGCGTGTCGTCGTGGGTGGCTGCGGACTGCGAAGCGGCTGAAGAGACCACCAGTCCGATCCCGCGCGGGAGTCGGTCGAATAGCGAAACGGATCAATAGTTTCCGTGCCCCACTTCGCTCCGCCTTCGATCCATGCTTTGAAACGGCCTTTCTCCGCCGCGGACATTGGCTTCTTCGGCGGCATCTGATCCGAATCGATGTGTCCCCACAGCAGACTCTGATCAAGACTCCCCGGCTCAATCACGGTGCCTGATTCACCTCCCGCCATCGCTTTCTGGCGGGAAGACAGATCGAGCTTGCCTTTCGGTTCTTCACCACTGTGACACGTCAAACACCGCTGCGCTATGAGTGGCGCGATGTGACGATCGAAATCCTGGGAAGTGACATCATCCGCCGCGATTGGTCCTGCAAAGGCAACGCACGCGAGCAGGCAGAGTGCAGCCGTGGCAAGAGTCGCCAGCCTGCGAAATCTGCAGGCATGGCAAGCTGGAAGCTTACCCCACGGGAATTGCCTGATCTGGTGATCGAATACACAAGAACATCGCATTCAACTGGCCTTTCCGTTTAAGCGCGGAAATGGTGAATAAAGCGTTGAGTGCGAGATTCTATGCTTTCGCCGGCATTCTGCCGAACGTGTACCGCGACAAATCTGAGGAAGAATTGGCGCTGGAGTACAGTCTCCAGGATGCCATGGGCGACTCAAGCATCCAGCGCGGCACTCAATCGTAGGGTGCGTGAAGCGGAGCGCAACGCACCACTGGGGAAAGCGAATGAAGCTGGTGTGTTTCGCTATCGCTGCACACACCCTACTTCTACCCCGCACGATTGAGGCAGGCACATTCGTTTAACCGCGTGGGCAACGCCCCGCGCTTCGTATTTCAAATCTCAGATCTCAAATACGAAATTTCAAATAGAAAAATCGCGGCCCGCTGGGCACGCGGTTATACGAGTCAATGCCACCGCGTGTGGTATAGGCACGAAAAAAGCTGGGCACCCTGATACCAGAGTGCCCAGCTTCGATTCTGGTGGTTCATTTGATTCGCGACCACAAATCTGAGGAATCCATTCGTTGCGGTAACGAAACGTCGGCTTTCAGGTCAGACGGTATGCAGTTTCACCGTGTTCCACTACGTCGAGACCTTCTTCTTCTTCTTGCTCGGTCACCGTGAATCCGATCGTTTTGTGAATGATCAGGCCCAGCACGATGGTCATCACGAATCCGTAGACGCCAGCGGCAAGAATTCCGGTCAGCTGAATGATCACCTGGTCCATGCCCCCGATCACTGGTCGAATCGCGAAGTAGCCAACCAACAAAGCCCCCAATGCTCCGCCTACACCGTGGACTCCGACTACGTCAAGTGAATCGTCGTACTTAAGCATCTGTTTCATCTGAACGCCAAGGAAGCATACGAATCCGCCAATTAATCCGATCACCAACGCGCTGCCGGGGCTGACGTGTCCCGCACAAGGTGTGATCACGACCAGACCAGCCACCATTCCGGAAGCAACGCCGATGGCGGTTGGCTTCCCGACATGAATCCACTCAGCGACCATCCATGATCCGGTGGCAGCTGCGCCAGCGATCGCTGTGGTGGCGAAAGCCATCACAGCGACCGTTCCGGCGACCGGCAGAAAGGTTTTGTCGACAGCAATCGCCGAACCAGCATTGAACCCGAACCAGCCGACCATCAGGAAGCCAGCACCCATCAGAGTCCAGCCGATGCTGTGTGGGAGAAATGGTCCCTTTGGAAATCCCTGACGCTTTGGAAGGATCAGAATCAAAGCAAGCGCGGATGTTCCGGCAAGCACATGCACGACTGTTCCACCTGCGAAGTCGAGCACACCTTTCCGGAACAACCAGCCGGTGACATTCCACACCCAGTGCGCAACCGGATCGTAAACCAAAGTCGCCCACAGGACCACGAAGATGCACCAGGCACTGAACTTTACTCGTTCAGCAATCGCGCCAACGATCAGCGCCGGAGTGATGATGGCAAACATCATCTGAAACATTGCGAACAGCAGCTCAGGGACACCCGTGTTGACAGCCTTAACGGTGTCGCCAGTCGTCACAATCCTGCCGACGTAGGTTCCCTGAACTTTAGGATCGACGCCGGAAAACGATCGAAACATGATCAAGCCCGGATCGAACCCCAGGTAGCTGATGCGAGGCATGTCTTTACCGTCATCATCTTTTACCCCCGCATCGACCGAGATTGCAGGAGTACCGGCAAATGTGAGACTGTAGCCGCAAAGAACCCACTGAATCGTCACAATCGGGACACAAACCATGACGCACATCAACATATTCAGCACATTCTTTGCCCGAACCATGCCGCCATAGAACAAAGCGAGCCCTGGCATCATGAAGAACACAAGCGCGGAACTCACCAGAAGCCAGGTGGTTGACCCTGTGTCGATGGTACCAGCGAGATGTGGCGCTGGAGCAGCGGCCACTTCGGTCGTAACAGCAGTTTCTGTCGTCACAACTTCTTCCGTAGCTGGTGCAGTCGCATCTGCTGCGACCGGATCCTGGCCGTATGCTGCCCCCGAGGCGGCAACCAGGAAACAGATCCCGAACGTGGCCATTGAAATTGCAGGCCGAAACCGGAACCAAAAACTGCCAATCATTGCCGTCTCCTCGCTTGCTCTCAGACTTGAATCGTTGCCTCTAACGTGCAGAAACTCACAGTTTCCGCATCGTTCTTCTGGTTCGTTTAGGCGTTCATGGCCGAATTGCCGAAAGAAAAGGCACTTCATTCCGCCAGAACCGGACTATGAACTCATCAGGAGATCGGAAAGGAACTTTGCTTTCGTCAACACCCTGAAGTTACTCCTTCAATCCCGCGTCGTTCGCCGCCATGCAAACGAAATGACCTGTTTGA
>JAYTAK010000600.1:0-8618 GCA_043737515.1 Candidatus Kuenenia sp.
GATCGCGTGCCGAACACCGACGGACTCGACGGCCCGGACGGATTGCCGAACTTCAACATCCCGGCCTTCGACGGGATCGGCGCGAACGAATTCATCATGAACGTCGCTCACACCGTTCCCGGTCCCGACGACAAACCGATCCCGGCGGTGGATTTCATCTCCACGATGAACAGCGACCGCACCGCCGAGTTCAACATCTGGTACCACACGTTGAACTGCGGCTTCCGGGTCCGAGCCAGCGGCGAAACCGACTTCCCCTGCATGAGCGGCGAACGAGTCGGGCTTGGTCGAGTTTATGCGCGGCTCGATGGCAAGCTGGACTTCGACCGCTGGTGCGACGCGCTCGCCGCCGGTCGCAGCTACGTCAGCGACGGCCGCACGCATCTGATGGAGTTCTCGGCCGCGGTTGTTTCACAACCAGAGACGAAGCTGGAAGTCGGCACGCACGACAGCGAACTGAAGCTGGCGGAACCGAGCCGAGTGAGATTCACCGTCGCTGCCGCCGCGCTCTACGACGATCATCGCAAGCTGCCGGTCGAGCTGATCGTCAACGGCTATCCGGTCGCGAAACAGGAACTCACCGCCGACGGCCGTGAACAGTCGCTCGTCTTCGAACACCCGTTCGAGAAAAGCTCATGGGCCGCGATTCGAGTCTTCCCGCAGGCTCACACCAACCCGGTATTCGTGCTAGTCAACGATCAGCCGATCCGAGCCAACCGACACAGCGCCGAGTGGTGCCTGCGCTGCGTCGATCAATGCTGGAAATCGAAGTCGCCGACCTATCGCGACGAAGAGCGCGCGACCGCCGAACGCGACTATGAAACGGCCCGTCAGGTCTATCGTGCGATCGCCGCCGACAAACCGACGCTGCATGTCGGCAAGTTGCGAGTCAACAAAGTCTTGATTCTGGGGAACAGCATCACGTTTCACGGCCCCGTTCCGAAGATTGGTTGGGCGGGAAACTGGGGCATGGCCGCGAGTGCTGAGGACAAGGACTACGTCCATGTGTTGTTGAGTCACATCGAGAAAGCCACCGGCGGCAAGCCGGAAATGAAGGTCAGGAACATCGCCGACTTTGAAAGGAACCTGACCGCCTACAAGTTGCCGGACGAGTTGCAAGCGGAACTCGCCTTCGAGGCCGACATCATCATCATCGCACTGGGTGAGAACGCCGCGTCACCAAAGACTGACGAGGCCAAAGCGGAGTTCGATGCGGCCTTCACGAATCTCTTCGCCGAGTTGAAGAAGCACGGCCAGCCGACGATCTTCGTTCGCAGCCAATTCTGGCAGGACGCCGAGAAAGATCGGCTCATGAAGAAAACGTGCGAAGCGGCGGGCGGCACGTTTCTCGACATCAGCCAGCTCGGCATTGAAGAGACCAACTACGCCCGATCCGAACGCCCGATCGAACACGCCGGAGTCGCCGGCCACCCCGGCGACAAAGGCATGCAAGCCCTCGCCGATGCGCTGTGGCAGGCGATTCAGAAGCGATCGGAGTTGCGCGAGTGAATTCCGGGCATGAATCTGTCAACATCACTTTATACTAAGGTGTAACAGAGAATCGACTTGTCTTGATCTGGATGAGACGTTAGACATGCGGCTCACTCGTTCCGAATCATGGAGACATTGATGTACTGGTCCAGCGTGAGCCCTGATCCTGACAGCGAATGGCGAAGGAACTCGTGCCGTTCCACTCAGTGGATGGCGGTTGTAGCCATCGGCATTTTCGTATGTCGATCGCTCTCGGCGACGGAAGTCCCGGGTGACGTGAGAGCGTTTTTCGAGAAGCATTGCACGGAATGCCATGATCCGCAATCCAGGAAGGGGGGATTGGATCTCACCACGTCGGCTGTGGATCTTGCCGACGCGCCCACGTTACTGAGATGGGTTCGCCTGCATGATCGTGTGCAGTCGGGCGAGATGCCGCCGCAGGATTCCGAACCCCCAAAGGCGGAAGAGATCAAACCAGTTCTCGAATGGCTCGGTCAGACACTGAGCGCCGAGGAACTCCAGCGGCGAGAGAAGAACGGTCGCAGCGTGGTGCGGCGGATGAACCGCAGTGAGTTTGAAAACACGTTGCGTGATTTACTCGATGTGCCGTGGATTGAAGTGCGGGAGTTGCTGCCGGATGACGGACGGGCAGATGGCTTTACGAAGACAGCGGCAGCGCTCGATGTCTCGCCGGTGTTGCTCGCGAAGTACGCGGAGGCAGTCGATACGGCACTTGATGCGGCGGTCGCCAAGTGGTCGGTGCCCCCCGAGGTCGAACGCGTCACGCTCTACGCCAACCAGCAGTACGACTACAAAGTCCTCATGGGCGGCGGCGATGCGGTGATGCTCACTCCGGAGATGAAATACGACGAGTCGCGTTTTCCGATGCCGTCCGCGACGAACGCCGATGGCAACTATCCAGAAGGAAAGTGGAATTATGGCGGCAAGTACAAAGGATTGGGCGAGGCTGAGCAGGACGGCGTCTTCAAAGACGGTTCTACGGTCGGCATGACGCGGACGTTCGGCGAGTCGTTCGGCGGTCGCTTCAATTTCGCTCCGGTGCATCCGGGACGGTATCAGATCAGCGTTTCCGCCTGGTCCTATTGGTGGGACAAAGGCGAAGTGAAGCCGTCGCCGCGGTCGGGTTCCGTCGGAGTCTATTGCGGCAGTCGACTGCTCGGGTTTGTCGACGCCCCAAGTTTGAAGCCAACTTTCTCGGAGCTAAACGTCGATATCTCACCGACCGAGGAGAACCACTTGCGCGCCGCGGGAACATCGTTTCTGGATTCTCACGTTTACTTCTCGCAGGGACAAATCAAAGCGTACTCCGGCGCGGGCGTGGCCATCGACAAGCTGATCGTCACCGGGCCGCTGTATGATGAGTGGCCACCAATCAGTCACCGCCGCTTGTTTGGCAGCCTGCCGATCGTCCCGTTTGCGAAGCTGCCGCCGGAGGTTCCGAAGCCCGATCGACCGAACACGTTTCGACAAGCGCGCGGAGCCATGAATGGACCCGGCAGATTGATTCCGGGTGCGACGGTCTCCGAAGATCCGGCGGGAGACGCTCGAAGACTGCTTGCGACGTTCTTACCGCGAGCGTTCCGTCGTCCAGTGACCGACGCTGAGGTCCAGCGCTATGCCGCGATCGCTGACGCACGCGTCAAAGAGGGAGCGTCCTTTGAAGACTCGATGCTCGAATCCTATCGCACCGCGCTGCTCAGCCCCGACTTCCTGTTCCTTAATGAACCAAGCGGGTTGCTGGATGGTTACGCGCTCGCGACTCGGCTGTCGTACTTGTTGTGGAATTCCTGTCCAGACGATGCGTTGCTGGCCGCCGCTCAGGCCGGAACGCTGAATGATCCACAAGGCTTGCGTGCGGCAGCGGATCGGTTGCTCGGCGATCAGAAGGCCGATCGGTTCTATCAAGACTTCCCGGACCAATGGCTCGATCTGCGCGATTTTGATCTGACAAGCCCCGACAGGCAGCTCTATCCCGAGTTCCAGCCGGACCTCGAAGACGCGATGCGTCGCGAGCCCCGCGAGTTCTTCAAGTTTGCGGTCCACAATCGATTGCCAGTGTCTCACTTGTTGTCGACACCGATCAACATCGTGAGCCAGCGGTTAGCCGAGCACTACGGCATCGCTGGCGTGGAAGGAACTCGCTTCCGCCGCGTCGATGTCGATCAAACTCAGAACGCGCGGGGTGGATTCTTGACGATGGCCGCCGTCTGTAAGGTGACCGCGAATGGCTCGACAACCAGTCCCGTCAAACGCGGCGCATGGGTCATGAAGAAGATTCTCGGCCAGCCACCGCAACCCCCGCCGCCGGATGTCCCCGCCATTGAACCCGACGTTAAAGGGGCGACGACGATTCGCGAGCAGCTCGCCAGGCACCGCGAAGACGTGGCCTGCGCGGGTTGCCATGCACGCTTCGATCCACCGGGATTCGCACTGGAAAGCTACGATGTGATCGGCGGCTGGCGCGACTTTTATCGAGCGACCGAAGGCCAGAAGGCTCCGGACTTCGCCAGAATCTTCCGGTCGTATCTGACTCCCGAAGCGGAGTTCAAGAATCACGTCAGCTTCCGTGATGGACAGCCGGTCGACGCCAGCGGTGAACTTCTTGACGGTCGAAAGTTCGCAGCATTGCGGGAGTACCAGGCATTGCTTGATAGCGAAATGCCAGTCTTTTCACGCAATCTGGCCAATCAATTGGTCGTGTATGCGACCGGTGCTCCTGTCAGTTTCGCCGATCGTCCGGCAGTCGAAGAAATCCTGAAACTCGCCGGTGGCACGAACCCGAATCTCAACGAACTGCTGCATCAGATGATTCAGAGTCCGTTGTTCCTGAATAAGTGACCTCCGGCGATGGGATCGATGCGATTTATGGGAATGATGGGAATGATGGGAATGTTGAAATCGATTGACGTCGCGTCCTTAACAACATCATTCCCATTAATCCCATCATTCCCATGCATTCATCCACGCACAAAATACAACCAAACCACTTGAACCAAACCTCCCAACAAGGTAACCACCCATGTCCCTCTCCCGCCGAACATTTCTCCGAGGTGCTGGCATCGCTTTGTCGCTGCCGCTGCTCGATGCCATGGTTCCGGCTTTTCGCCGCGCAGCCTCCGCCACCGAGGTCTCGTCGAATCCGCCGCGCCGGATGATCGCCATTCAAACCAACATGGGCATCCTCTCGCAGCACTTCTTTCCGACGGCGACAGGAGCCGACTTTGAGCTCACGGCGTACCTCGACCTGCTCAAAGACTTCAAATCGAAGATGACGGTGCTGAGCGGCGTTTCGCATCCTGACGTGGATGGCGCGCATGAAGCCGAGCGATCGTTCCTGTCGGCGGCTCCTCATCCGGGAGGAGCGGGCTTCAAGAACTCGATCTCGCTCGACCAGTTCGCTGCCGAACAGCTCGGGCCAATTACTCGCTTCCCCTCGTTCGTGCTGGATGTGAACGCCGAGAGCACTCAGGGCATGTCATTCTCTCGCAGCGGCGTCAAGGTTCCAGCCGAGAAGAGCCCCGCCCAGCTCTACGCGAAGATGTTCCTGCAGGGGAATCCTTCAGAAGTCGAGTCCCGCATCGCCGACCTCGGACGCGGACGCAGTTCTCTCGATTTCGTTTCGGACGATGCCAAAAGATTAGCCAGGAGCGTCGGAGCCTCTGATCAGGCGCGACTCGATCAATACTACTCCGCCGTCCGCGACCTCGAACGACAACTTGAACTCGGCCAGGCATGGGAGCGCAAGCCGAAACCGACTTCGTCCTCCCCGGCTCCGACCGACATCACCGAGAATAAGAAGCTGATCGACAAAATCCGCCTGATGCTGGACATTGCGCGGCTCGGTTTTGAATCCGACAGCACGCGCGTGGTGAGCTTGTTCGTCAATACCTTCAGTGTCGTCGCCGACTTGCCGGGTGTGAAGGATGAAACGCATAGCATCACGCATCACGGTGGACGTCAGGAGGCGCTCGATCAACTCTTCATTATCGAAAGCGCTCAATTCAAGGTCCTGTCCGAATTCCTGACCAGTCTCAACGCGATTCAGGAAGGGGGAGACCCATTGCTAGATCGCACAATAGTCCTTTACGGTGCGCCGATGGGTAACGCTGCGAGCCATGACAACAAGAACCTCCCCATGCTGCTGATGGGCGGCGGCTTTAAGCACGCGGGCCACCTGGCGTTCGACAATAAGAAGAATTACCCGCTGCCCAACCTCTACCTCAGCATGCTGCAGCGCATGGGCCTCCCCATCGACAAGTTCGCCACCAGCACTGGCACGATGCGCGGGCTAGACTTCGCGTGAGACACGGCAATGCCTGCCCGTCGGCCAAAAGGTCGGCCAGGGGGCAGGTTTCTCTTTTTTCTCTTCCCCCTTTTTCTCTTCACCTGCTGAATAATTATTGCCTTGGATCATTTGGACGGCAACGTCCTGACGAATACCGTCGCCTGATACGAGGTGGCGAATTCGTTCGACAAGTGATTTGGAGTACGCCATGAGTTGTTCTTCGGCAATGACCAGAAATTACTCATAGTCCTGTTCTGGTTCTGCCCAGACCTGAGCATCCCCGTCGTCGTCAATGTGGACGTGAATCGTATTGGCACGGCAGCAGACCGGACAGTCTTCGACATACGTTTGGCTTGAGCCTTCCGTGAGGTCAAGTGGAATGACGATTTCTTCTCCACACGCATCGCAGATGTAACTGGCTTCTTCCTGCGAAGTCGCCTTGCCGTCGCTGGCTGAATCCGCTGGTGATTGTGGCTCATCGTCCAGCCTTGGCAGCTTTTCGCCTGACGCCAGCAAGTTACAGGCCCACAGCATCACTGACAGAGATTCGTCATCTGCCAGTCGATGATCACTACCAACTTCGATCAGTGTTTCTTGTGACAGACCACTGCTGGCGACCAGTTCTTCGGAGTCCGCAAAAGGGATCACATCATCATTGCGGCTGTGCAGGACCAGAGAGTTTGGCTTGAGCGTCCTGACAGTTCCCCAATTCTTCCATGCCGGGCACAGCAAAACGATTGGTGTGTCTCTGGAGTTGATATTGAGAGCGATTGCACCACCACGAGAAGAACCGACAATTACATCAGGCAGGAGCTGATCGTATGCGGCCTGAGCGGTGGCGAAGGCTTTGTTGAAATCGTCATCATCCAGCTTGGGATTGATGACCTTGTGGCCGTGAACTTTCAGGTAAGTCGGTTTGACGCCGCCCGGAACCGAATGCCAGCCGTGGAGGAATAGGATTTTCATGGAGTCTTGACGTGTACGCTGTTTGTTTCAATTTGATCAAGCAGCCGATCCAAAGTTCTGTCATCAAGCTCAGCAATTCTACGAAACGCCAGAGGTCGTTCCAGCACCCGCATTTGAATTGCCGGTGGCACCCGATCCGTCAGCAGCAACAACTCATCCTCATCACATTGAAGTGCGTCCGCTAGTTTGTGGATAAACTTCTCGGACGGATAGTCGCCGAATTGCAGGCGTTCCTTTTCGACCTTGGAGATATAGCCGACCGTCACACCGACTTTTTCCGCCACCTTTTGTTGCGTCAGGTTTCGCTGAAGTCGAAGCTCTCTGACTCGCTCGCCGAACCTCATTGCCTCGTCCTCCTGTTGATTGCCCAAATGCCCACCTCAATGTAGAGTACTGGCACTAAACAGTCAACAATGAGCAGAACAGTCGATCCGGAGTCACTCAATGCCGTCCGAGGCAACAGCAAAAAACGGATCAATGGCTTCAGCATTTGCCGCAGCAAAGAAGAAGGCCGAACGGCTGACGCTGCCCAAGCTCGAACGAAAGCTGTTTGAAGCGTGCGATATTCTGCGAGGCAACATGGATGCCTCGGAGTACAAAGAATTCATCTTCGGCATCCTGTTCCTCAAACGCCTGAACGATCAGTTTCAGGAAGATCAGGGCCGGATGCGGAATGAATACACCGCAAAGAAACTGAAACCTGACCTGATCGAAAAGCAGCTCGCCAACCCCGATAAGTACGACTTCTTCGTCCCCGATGATGCTCGCTGGGATTACAATGACGAAAAGGGCCGCAACAAGGGACTGGCTCATTTGAAGACCAGCGTCGGTTCCGGGCTGAACAAGGCTCTGGCGGCGGTGGAGGATGCGAATCCGAACACGCTTCAGGACGTTCTGAAAGGTATCAACTTCAACCGGCGAGTCGGTCAGAGAACGCTGGATGACAGCACGCTGGTCAACTTCATCCAGCATTTTTCTGACATCCTGCTGGCGAATGATGATTTCGAATTCCCCGACCTGCTGGGTGCCGCTTACGAATATCTCATCAAATACTTCGCTGACAGTGCTGGCAAGAAGGGCGGCGAGTTCTATACGCCGACCGAAGTTGTCGAGCTGCTGGTGCTGCTGATTGATCCGAAGGAAGGCATGAGCATCCTCGACCCAACTGTGGGTTCAGGCGGTATGCTGATCCGGTCGAAGAAGTATGTTCAGGAAACAGGCGGAGATCCTCGCAATCTGGAACTGGCCGGACAGGAACTCAACGGCGGCACATGGGCCATCTGCAAAATGAACATGCTGCTGCATGGCATCCGCAGTGCCGACATTCGCCACGGCGATACGCTGAAAGAGCCGCTGCATCTGGACAAGAACGGCGAACTGCGGCGATTTGACCGAGTGATCGCCAATCCTCCGTTCTCCCAGAACTACAGTCTGGAGACGATGAAGTTCAAAAAACGGTTCCGTCACTTCATGCCTGAAAGCGGCAAGAAGGCGGACCTGATGTTTGTGCAGCACATGGTGGCGTCGCTGAAGTCCGATGGCAAAATGGCGGTAGTGATGCCGCATGGGGTGCTGTTTCGAGGCGGCGAAGAGAAAGCCTGTCGTCAGCAGTTCATCAAAGACGGCATTTTGGAAGCCGTGATTGGTCTGCCGAGCAACCTCTTTTACGGCACCGGCATTCCGGCCTGTGTGCTGGTGATCAACAAGCACAGTGCCGCCAAACGCAAAGACGTGCTGTTCATCAACGCCGATCGAGAATTCAAGGAAGGCAAGAACCAGAACTCGCTGCGTGCGGAAGACATTGAGAAGATCGCTCAGGTCTATCGGACTCGGCAGAACCTCGACAAATATTCCC
>JAYTAK010000601.1:0-3785 GCA_043737515.1 Candidatus Kuenenia sp.
GGACTCGCCGGACCGTGACACTCCCGATGTTCGACAATACGATACAAATCCGCATGTTCGCTTGCCGAACAGATGCAACTCCACCAGAATCGGTGGTCACACGATTCGAATCCTGCCCGTCTCTGAAGGTTGTCTGTAATGAAGGCGATGTTATTAACTGAATACAAGAATCTGACGGTCACGGAATTCCCAACACCGGAAGTTTCCGCCAACGATGTCCTGGTGCAGGTTCGAGCCTGCGGAATCTGCGGCAGTGATATTCATGGGTACGATGGCAGCACGGGACGGCGGATTCCACCCCTGGTGATGGGACATGAAGCCGCCGGCGTCATCACAGAAATTGGCAGTCAGGTCACTTCATTCAAAGTAGGTGACCGGGTCACGTTTGATTCGACGGTGTCCTGCGGTCAATGCTTCTTTTGTCGTCGCGGTGATATTAATCTGTGCGACAACCGCATGGTGCTGGGCGTGTCGTGCGGCGAGTACCGACGGCACGGTGCTTTTGCGGAATACGTCGCTGTGCCGCAGCACATCTGCTACCGTCTTCCCGAAGGTCTGCCATTTGAGCATGCGGCCATGATCGAAGCCGTGTCGATCGCCGTTCACGCTGCAAACCGAACACCAGTCTCGCTGGGTGATACGGCAGTCGTCGTGGGAAGTGGCATGATCGGCCTGCTCGTGATTCAGGCGATGCGACTCGCAGGCTGTGGCAGGATCATCGCCGTCGATCTGGAGGAAAATCGCCTCACGAAAGCCAAAGAACTCGGTGCCGATATCGGACTCAAAGGCGATGCCGTCGATGTTCCGGCGGAAGTGAAAAAACTCACCGGCGGTCGGGGAGCCGATGTCGTGCTGGAAGTCGTCGGCGTCGCCTCAACGGTGAATACCGCGATCGCATGTGCTCGCAAGGGTGGCAGCGTCACGCTGGTCGGTAATCTCTCACCGAAAGTTGAAATGCCGCTGCAGGTGATCGTAACGAAGGAACTCACAATCCACGGCAGTTGTGCCTCGCGCGGTGAATACCCGGCGTGCATCGAACTGCTCGAACGCCGCGCGATTCGGGTTGAACCATTGATCACGGCCACGATCTCACTCAACGACGGTCCTGCATGGTTCCAGCGACTCTACGCCGGTGAACCGGGCGCGATGAAGGTCATTGTCGATCCGACGCGATAAGATTCAGCAGGGAGCCTCGGAGTAAATCGGAATTGCCCTGTTACAAGTGACATTCATCCGGAGTGCGGAGCTTTCTCGCCGCACTCCAAAGATCGCTTGTTCAGGCACTAGTACTCTTTCAGCAATGGATTGATGGGTGGCTAGGGTTGGAGGGCGGCAGCCTGAAACCCCGAGGCTTCCTTCGCTTCGCTCAGTCCAGCCCCGGCCATCCGATTTTTAAAACAATGGCCCGCTGCAAGGCTAGGCTCATGAATTTAGGCAAACGCACCGTCAGTGCACCGATCGAGAAGCAGGCAGTTTTGAGGCAAAAAAATGATTGGGCAAAAAAATATTGGTCATTTTTTTGCCCACCATTTTTTTGCCCATAACGTTTTCGTACGAAGATCAATCTTAGCCCGGCAGCGGGGCGTTGTTCTTAAACCACGAGGGGATAACACTAGCCCTTGCGCGCCAAGAGCATGACGCGCACAGGAGCGGGGTGGCCTTCGATCGTGTGATTTGAATCGGCGAGATCAAGAAAATCGGCGAGCGATTCGAAGGTCATCCAGTCGGTTCGTCTTTGTTCGTCTGGCGTCGTCCGAGAAACGTCGATGACCTGCACCTCACGGAATCCGGTTCGCTGCAGCCACAGCTTCAGCATCGGGATCGACGGAATGAACCACACATTCCGCATCTTGGCGTAGCGATCCTGCGGAACCAGGCATGTGAGATCTTCCGATTCGAGGATCAGCGTTTCCAGGACGAGTGTGCCGCCGGGGCGCAGCGAATGCCACAGAGACTGGAGATGATCAATCGGGCTGGTGCGGTGATACAGCACTCCCATCGACAGCGTCAGATCGAAGGCATTCAGTCGTTCGGGAATGTCCTCATCCGTCAGTGGCAGCACATAGTGAGCGACCTCAGAGTCGGCATAGCGGCGAACAACTTCATACTGCATCAGAAAGAGCAGGAACGGGTCGAAGCCAAGGACCAGGCTTGCTCCGGCCTGCAGCATTCGCCATCCGTAGTATCCGTTCCCGCAACCGACGTCCAGGACTCGCCGCTCGCGGAATTCGACATGCGGAGCCAGACGGTCCCATTTGAGGCACGAACGCCATTCTGTATCGATCGGCAGTCCAAATAATTCAAACGGTCCTTTTCGCCACGGATGAAAGGCCATCAACTTCTGCCGCAGTGTTGCTTGATCATCGATCGTCAGCGCGCCTTCAATTGTCACTGCGTCGCGATCCGCCAGGAGTCTCACGTTTCCGGCACCTGGCAACTGATTCCAGACATCGATCCAGTGCTGCAGGTTTCCATGCCGGTCCATTGCCAGCGCGTGGTGCGTCTTTGAGCGAAGCGCGTTGGCCCATGCACCATGCCCCTCCAGAGTCAGACGATTGTATAAGGGTTCGCGATCAAAGAGTGTCATGTGTGGAGCTTAATGCTGAAGTGGATCACGGTGGATCGTAGCCACCCGGATTCCAGGGATGGCAGCGCGAGATCCGACGGATGCCTCGCCAGGATCCAACGCACAGCCCGTACTTGCGCACGGCGAGAATGTAGTACTGACTGCAAGACGGGTGAAACCGACAGGTGCGACCAAGCATGGGACTGAGCAATACTTGATAGCATCGAACAAACAGAATCGCGATCGCGGCAGGAATCGACAGAATCTGCTGCAGCCACGATTCAGGAGTCAAGGTGTTTGATTCCGGCAGTTCCGCATCGATTGCATCAGGCGTTTCGTTTTCCGTCGGATGTCTCACGGATTCGCTCCGAAATCCTGGCCGGGACTGACGTCAGGGAGCTGGCTTTGAATCGCCGTAATTCGTTTCGCCAGTTTTCTGATCAATGTCCGCAGCGAATTTCGAAAATCCTGCAACGTCGAATCATCGCGCTGTCGTGGCACCACGACCAGATCGTAACTCTGCGGAAGATCGTATTGCAGGTGCCGAAAGGCTTCGCGAATTCTGCGACGTTTCAGATTACGATGAACGGCCGACCCGTGCTTCCGGGAAATACTCAAGCCGAGCCGAGCGACATTCAGATCGTTGGCCGTCGCAAAAATAAGCAGATGCTCATCGCCGGCGCGTTGCCCAACTGCATAAATCCGTTCGAAGTCCTGCGAAATTCGCAAATGCATAGACTTCGGACATCGATAGCGTGGTCGGTTCATGGCGGCGTTAAATTCAATCGGGTTTGGCGATACGGGTAATCTGCGTCAGTCTTTTCGATTGTTCTGATTGTCGGGGTTTTACATGTCCTGTCTGTCGTAGTGACGGAAAAACCGAGTCAAGCAGGACGATCGGAGTTTTCCGAACGGACGATAGAACAAGACAGAGTCAAATTCTGGCATGTTGCTGTGCAGTGTTCTATTCAGATCTTCGCAGTGCAGATTTTAGCAGCCAATTCGCCGAACTTGAATCCAACCCGTGACTTCGCTGTTTAGAACAGGATGCAGTGAATTCTTCCAGTTGAATTTCAGACTGGCAACTCGCTGTTTCAGGGATGAAAACTATGTCCAATCGAAAACTCATTCGTCGCACGTTTCTGGCTGCTGCGATGACGATGTCCGGTGCCTGTGTGACAACGGCATCGGGATTTCAGCAAGGGCAGTACCAGCCCGG
>JAYTAK010000602.1:0-3784 GCA_043737515.1 Candidatus Kuenenia sp.
ATCTTTGCGTCTGACAGATTGCGGTCGCCATTGGGGTCGAGATCCACGATTGTCAGTTGTTCCTGGAGTTCGCCTTCTTTCCTGTCGTGGAAAAGGAACGCGTAACGCTTGCCGCCGGACGCCAGCACCACTTCCGGAGTTGTCAGCGTGAGACCGTCCGCCACCTCGATCGGCAGCTTAATCACTGTCGGCTCAGCCGCCTTGGCATCGAGCAGGCACAGTGAGGATTTCCCTTCAGGACCGCCGGTTGTGAACAGCACCCAGTTGCGTTGATTGACGAAGGCTCCGGTGCGATTAAGCTTTTCAGCGCCTTCTTCGTTTCCCAGTGAAATGTGTTTGACCACAACCGAATCGGCGGTTTTCGAAAGCGACGTATCCGCGTCGACCCAGCACACACCGTCCTCCGGGGCAAAGAAGACGCGTCCCGAGTTTGCAGTCGCGCCGTGAATGACGCCGGTCGGCAGTTTGAAGGAATAAGCAATCTTCTCACCGTCGGTCTTCTTCAGATTGACGACATCGACTCGGCCCATATTCGGCCCGTCGCCATCGATCCACGTGGCATAGCACACCGTGTTGTCTACGGCTGCCATCGTGATGTGATTGCCGCCCCCCGTGCAGAACGTGCCGCAATCCTTCGCTGGCTTTGCGATCAGGTCTTTAGGAACAAATTGAGTAAACCCGTTTTTCTTGTCGTTGGCCATGTAAAAGTGGCCGTTGTAAACGTAGAGATGAGCCGGGTTTCCCTGATCGGCATCCAGGCGGGTGCTCTTCACTGAGGGCGACGACACGAAATTCCAGTGCGAGTGATTTCCGTGCGGTTCTTCCCGAACGCCGGTATCAACCGCGACCCAGCCACTCTGAAACTTACCGTCATCGTTATCGCGTACGCCGACCAGCAGATGACCTTCGGCCTGCTCCATCTGCACGAGATCCTGCTTTTCCACATCGAGTTTTGGAAAATCCTTTACCGGCGACGCCGACACAATCCATTTTTCGCCCCCGTGGACTTCGCCCCACATCAGTGTGTCCTTGGCGCGATCCTGCCAGAGCACTCTGGCAACTCTCGGCCCGCGGTCCTCGGCATGAGTGACGGGCGAAAGCAGCACGCATCCGAAAGACAATGCGATTAGTGTTTTTTTGAGTCTGATCATCAACAAACAGCGATTCATCATATTTTCCCGCAAAAGTTGCTTATGTCATTCTGTCGGCGAGCAGCTGGGCGTCAGCCCTCCGTGCAGTGAGTAGCGCACACGGAGGACTGACGCCCTGCCGCTCGCCAAATAACAAAGATCTCATCGAATTCTTTCATGGTCGGTTTCGATGTCCAGATTGTACCTTCCGCCGAAAACGATTGCGGAGCCGAAATTGCCTGACAAATTGCACAATTTGAGCAGTCGTGAGGCTTGGAATCTAACGGCGATTGGCCGTCGCGTTCTTCATGGGAATGGCTGCAATCGGTCGCAGGATGACGCTGAGCACCATCGGAGTGATGATGGGGACAGCACGTTGTTTCATGGTGTTGTTCGGATTGAAATGTTGAGCAGAAAATCAGTGGCGAGCCCCTGCCGCGTCTGTTGAGTGAAAACACAAGGGCGACAATCGTTTGCGGAGTTCGACATTCGGCCACGCCGTGAATCGCCGAAAGTCCTGGCGCCTTTCGCTACGACGGCCGACGTCCCTCATTCTGCAGACGTTCGCTAATCCAATGCGTGAGTGCCTCGTTGAACTTGCCGTAAGGCTCGCCCCGGTAATCAATACGGTAGTAGCGACCGTCCTGATAACACTGATTGACCAACGATTGCAATTGCAGAACGGCGTCGCGTTCGCCATAGCGAAGCGGAACCGGGATGTTCGGCAGCGACTGCTCCAGCGGCGCGCGGTAGACTTCGAACTGATCCGGCTGCGCGTCTCGATAGACGCAGATTAAGTACGGCGTCCGCTGCTCGGGCGGCAACTGTTCGAGAGGTGCGGCCTGCACGTACGAACCTTGCCGCACAAGATCGATCTCGACCAGATTCACTCCGGCGTCGATATAGTCGATCTGTTTTCGAGTATACTGTTCCCGCGCCCGACTGCCGACTTTGTTCCAGGGGCTCAGAAATTCGATCGCCGTAATGACTCGTCCATCCCTATCTACAATTTCCACATGTCGCGTCGGATGTGGCGCACGTCGCAATACCAACGGCTCGGTGACAACGGCGCTGCTGGCAGTTTCGCTCAACGCGGGGAACGTCGAATCCTGCGAAACATGAATATCCGGACGAATGGATGACTGATGTTCGTCTTTGTAGACCGCAAGATTCTCTTCGATGTTCGCCTGCAGGTCGCTCGGCAGTTGCGAGTTGAGTTGGTTTCGCGCATAGACGATCAAACTCGCATGAACCTCCGGCCACAGAGATTCAAGATACGGGTCCATTCCAGGAAAGGGACTTTTGAGCATTCAATGACTCCCATCAACTCCAGTGCCGCGACAGCCATATGATAGCGGCACCACTCAGGGTTTTGGAAGTCTCCAGTCGCGAGACGCAGGTCGTTGCGTTCGCCATATCCCTTGCCCCTGCGCACGATTATTCAGAAACAATTCGTTTAACGGCAAGCCGCAGGCGACTGTCACACGACCACCAATGAGCGGATCCACACGCTTCCAGCCTGATGGTGTCAGGACGCTGGAAGCTCATGCTGTATTCGAGTAGATTGCAAGTGTTGCGGATTGTGTCAAGTTGCTTGAGACTCGGCGTGGTTTCGTCGGCGACGGGCGTACGCAAACGCGATAGCTCCACAAGTACTGTCTCAAAGCACTTCGCACGGAAAGGGAATGATCCCATGGCGGAGATCGTCGGTTGTTCCCAATGTGCGTCGCAGAATGTGATGTTCAGTCGCAAACGGAATCTGCACGTTTGCGAGGATTGCGGCCATGAGTTCTCGGCAGCGAGTCCGGTGACGCCGCAGCGGATCTTCCTCAGCTACGGCCACGACAGTAACGAAGAACTCGTCCGCCGCATCAAGGCCGATCTCGAAAAGCGTGGCCACGACGTCTGGTTCGACAAGAGCGAGGTCAAAGATCGCGGCATCACACACGGCGACGACTGGCGACGCGCGATCACCGACGGCATTCTGAATAGCAATCGCGTTCTGTCGTTCCTCTCGAAACATTCCACTCGCGACCCCGGAGTCTGTCGCGACGAGATTGCCATTGCCATCGGCGTGAAGGGGGGCAACATCCAGACCATCCTCGTCGAGAGCGAGCAGGAGGTGCAGCCGCCGGTGAACATCGGCCACATTCAGTGGCTCGACATGCACGACTGGAAAGGGACGCATGGCGTCGTGCGTTCAGAAAAAGACGAGTACGGTCACGCCTACGCCGTCGGCGATGCCGCGTGGGAGCAGTGGTATCAGGCCAAGCTCAGCGAGATCGTCCGCGTGGTGGAGAGCGACGAAAGCCGCCGCTTTGCCGGTGAGATCGAAACGCTCAACGGCCATCTCAAACCGATCAAGTCCGAGGCCCGCGTCTGCCAGTTGCTGAGCAAAGGTTTTTATGGTCGCCAATGGCTCTTCGACGCCGTGGAAACCTGGCGCCTCGGAATCCCGCCGTCAGGCGGCCCCGCACCGCGTGAACTAGCCACTCGCTACTCGTCACTCGCCACTTCACCCTCCCGACTCTTCTGGATCATGGGCGCACCCGGCGTCGGCAAGAGTGCCTTTGCCGCACAACTGACTCACACGCGAGGCGACACGGTCATTGCCGCACAGTTCTGTGAATGGGACAAGCCCGACCACCGCAACG
>JAYTAK010000603.1:0-3782 GCA_043737515.1 Candidatus Kuenenia sp.
CTCCCGCCGACGGCACTCCAATCCTTCAAATCCCGAGCCTGCAGATTGCGCCAATCTAACCCAAAACAACTCTCAGTTTCAGGGTGCGGAATGTGAGTAATTTGTCGGTGAACCACACAACCGGCGTTCAGAACAAGAACAGTGACAAGTGCGAAATTGTGTTTCATCGCAACCTCTGCAAACATGGCATAACCACATGAACTCCGATGATGATCCAACGGGCCGATTGACCACTGAAGCGGAAACCCGTATCTTCAACACCCGTTCGACGATTCCTCGATGCAAGTTCCGAGCAAGTGAGTTCTCTATGAATATCCAGCGCGCGTTTCGATTCTGTTTTCAGATGATCATGGTTGCCGCTGTTTTTGAAACGCTGACCGCCACAACGGCTTTCGCTGCGGAACGGGAAACCATACAGCTTTGGTCAGGCGGGGCACCCGGATCCAAATCTCGCATGAAGGAAGCGGAAAAGATCGACGAAGGGCCGGGAAAGTGTAACGTCTCCAACGTGCATCATCCTTCGATTACGACATTTCTGCCGGATGCCGACAAGGCCACCGGCACCGCAATTATTATCGCTCCTGGCGGAGGGCACCGCGTCCTTTGTTTAGGCCACGAAGGAGACAGTCTCGCAGAGTGGTTTGCCGATCACGGCATCGCCGCCTTTGTGCTGCGTTATCGGCTCGCGCGAGAAGAGGGGTCGAAGTACACCGTCGATGAGCACGCGATGGCCGATACCCGGCGCGCGATCCGGCTTGTTCGCAGCCGCGCCGATGAGTGGAAGATTAAGCCGGACCGGATCGGAATTCTGGGCTTCTCCGCCGGTGGTGAACTGGCCGCATTGGCAGCCATGGAATCCGACAGCGGCGATGCGAAGGCTTCAGATGAAATTGAACGAGCTGGTTGCCGACCGGATTTTCAAGTCCTCATCTATCCCGGCAGTTCCGGTCGCTTCACCGTCACTACGGGAATGCCGCCGGCATTCATCGCCCTTGGTGCCAACGACCGCGACGACATTTCGCTTGGCATGCCGCAGCTTTACTTGAAGTACAAGGAAGCCAAAGTTCCTGCTGAGCTGCACATCTACTCCAACGCCGGCCACGGCTTTGGCTTTCGCCCGGACTCCACCAACGCCGCCGGTGCCTGGCCTCAGCGACTTCAGGAATGGCTGACCGACAGCGGACTGCTTGCTGACGGGAAATAAGTCAATTCCAGAATTAGAATTGGCGTATTTGCACGTAGGGTGGGACAAGCGGCTGACAAGCCGCGCAGGCTCACCGTTTTCGAGTTGCACACATGGTGGGCCAGCGCTCACGTTGCTCGCTGGTCCCACCCTACAAGAACTTCTAACCTCGCACTCTTCTCGCATGGAGGTCATTTTTAGGAGGAGCCAGTCACCTTGACATTCGATGGACCGTTTTAGGCTTGACCCCCATTACCAATCAAAATGCCCTTATCTTTCTGTGGTACGTACAGCTCGGTCTGTGAATTCCATGCGCTCAGCCGATATAAGCAATTTTCCTGCTGTCCGGTTTGATGCCAACCCGCTTCTGGAGCGATGATATTCGTTAACCAATTTTCGTCAGGGCCAACCGTATCCAGTTTTTCGCCCAAGGTGACACCATTACGGATAACTCGAACACGAATCGCATGGTCCGCAGTTCCCGTCCCTGTTCCTTCGATGTTGGACGTCAGGCTGTACGCATCATTTTGTGAAGGAGAGTGAATCGACCAATCTCCTCTTGACATATCGACCACGACCAAACATCCAACGACTGCTAAAATGAAAGCTACGTTCTTCATCCCGATTCTCCTTTGCACAACTAAAACTCGGAGACACTCTCTCCGCCGCTCCGTGTCGCGATGGCACTCCAAACGCTGGAATCCACGGAATCCGAAACAAACCGAACCGAACTGTCCGCCAGGCAGAGGTTGACGCCTCCAGCATGCAGACTGTTCGCCGTATATGCAGCCTCGAGCACAGAACTTCCTGGCGTGCATGACCTCTTGTTCGGAGTGAACGAGTGGTTATACGTCGTGTAGACGGTGCCGCCCTCCAGCCAATCGCGCCCCCGATCGACGCTGCTGATTTCACTCGTCGGAGGCAGTACATGACAGGCGGATTCGAACTTCTGCAACATTGTTTCCCGGTTTCCATCGAGGAACTTGGATTTTGTCACACTCCACACCAGCCGAAGCGGATCTCCGTCCCGGAATGTGTCGAGTTGCATGTGGTGGAATCCAGACACCCTGGATTCCGAGAACGCCGCCGTGTTTGACAATCCGTCGGACACGGACGCAGCGGAGACAGGAACTTCCTGAAAATCCGGAGAATGAATATGAACAAAGACACCCAGCATTTTTTGGTGATTACGCATTCCGGTGCCAATATTGCCGACGTAATTCGTATACGGTTTGCCTGCTGACTCAGGATCGGAGGTGCAAATCAATACACTCAACGGCGTTTTTCGGAGTGGGCGATTTGCCGGAGACTCATAGTCATCAAAATCAACCTGTGCATAAAGAGCAGCCTGATCGAGGTAAGGCAGCATTCGCGGATACATCGATAGCATATTAACAGACCCCGGTGGAAACATCCTGTATGCATCATGATAGTTATGCATTGCAAGACCGAGCTGACGGAGATTAGCAACACACTGCGTTCGCCTCGCCGCACTTCGGGCCTGCTGAATTGCCGGAAGCGCAATCGCCAAAAGCAATCCGATCAACGCGATCGTGACGAGAATCTCTGTGAGAGTGTACCCTGTTCGAGCTGAGCCTGCTCGGCGGGATGTCAGAGCCGTACTCTGAATGATCCGCGCGCAATCGGTTGACTTACTGACCGCAGCCACATTCGCTCTTGAGCGGCGATCCGGTTGTCGATTGTGCCAAGGTTGAGACTGTCGCATCGAAGCATCTCCACAACGTAATGGCAGTAAGGGGTAGGTCTCAGTATATGCGTTAGAGAGAGTTCGTAAATATTGAAGCGAGGTCTTTTCGGTTAGTATTCTCGAATAAGTCGGTTTGTCGGAAATCAATGAGGCATGGCGATCCGATCGTCCGATTGAATCGGCCCCGGCCGGGCAGCACGAGGCAACGTTCTCTGCCAGATCGCTGAGACGGGAGGGTTGGTAAAAGTAAAAAAGTAAAAAAAGGAGTAAAAAAAGTAAAAAAGGGGAAAAGGGGACGCAGCTCATTGTTTGGTGTCGCTACGGTGCTGCGTCCCCTTTCCATTTCCCCATGCACTAAGGAAACCAGCGGCGACGCAGGATGATTCTATCGGGCGGCATGGGGAATTCACGTTTCCTGTTGACGGCCAAGCGGAAAGAGCCGCTCGTGAATTCAGTGCTGCGGCACGGGGGGCACGGAATTATCCTGTGCCAAGGTGACCGCTTCGCTTCAATCAACATCGCCGCCGCAGAGAAGTCCATGCGCCAGCGCAGCAGCGAACCGCACTCACTGAAATCACTCCTTGTTCATTGCAACATAGAATCTTGGCGCGGGCTTCGACCGCAATGCAACGCAGCCACGCCCGCCAGAGCGTGAGCGTTCGTCGTAGTCAGACATTGATGGCATTCTGACGCCCTCTCGTCGCCGAAGGCATGGTGTGGAAACCTGAACGCATTTTTGTGGCACACTCCGCGTCGGCCAGAATCTGGTTTTCCGTCGGGCTTGGCCCCAATGGCGTGGCCTTAAGGAATTTGACTGGCGAGCGGGGTACGTAAGTGCCCTGATTTTCGCGTCATCTGGAACAAATCAGGGGATTAACATCCCCCGCTCGC
>JAYTAK010000604.1:0-1566 GCA_043737515.1 Candidatus Kuenenia sp.
ATTGTGTGACCCGGCTTCGGCGTAACCGTGTAACATTCCGGCAAACCATGTCCCGCTGCCAAAACCCGCACCGTACGTAACGTCGGTACGGTCTACTTCGACGCCGTTCACGATCACTCGAATTGCGTATACGGCCGACGCAGACAAACTGTCCGTTGTGTAATCCGCACGGATTTCCAGTCGCTCGCCCAGGATGGGACTGGTAGTCTTCGTGCCGGTCCCGTCTACCAGATAGGCATCTGTGATGGCGAGATTGCTCAGCAGCGTTCGATCCTCAAGCGGCTCTGTCTGGCCTCCTGTGGCACGGATTGAAAACAGTGCTGGAACCCTTGCGGCATAACGCCTGCGGCGACGTGTGTTCATGGGAATCTTTCTGTGCGACAAAAACAGCTAAACGGGAATTCTGCTCCTCCTGCAGTGTCGATGAAAGCATAGATGTTGAAATACCCGCGAAAAATCCGCAAGAAATGATGGATCGATCATTTGCTGCCTGGATGGATGTCCGCGACAGAAATGCGCGTCGCGGAGCGACGTCGCCTACGTAGCTCAGTCGCTCCGCCGACTGAGATTTCCTGCGGACGATGTCCGTGATTCACACAGCCTTGCGGTTGAACCGGTTCAACCCTACGCCGCAATCGGAATTGCCACCGCGCGCGTCGCATCCGGCAATTGAACCAGATTGTGGACCGAACCAAACACAGGCACGCTGACCGGCAGGCTGTTACAAGGCAGCAGCGTGGCGGGGATGGTCGTGGTCGGGCCAAGCATGGTGGAAATGACGTGGCCGTTGATCGTACTCAGGGGCTGGATCTGGAAGTTGAATCGCTTCAGCATGATCGTGAGCGCCGTCCGGATTTCGGCCATTGCCAGAGGTGCCCCGATGCACATTCTCGGCCCGGCTCCAAACGGCAGATATTCGTAGGCCGAAGGCGTGATCGTGGCCCAGCGTTCCGGCACGAAGCGATCAGCATCGACGTACAGGTCCGGGCGGTGATGAGTGATAAACTGGCTGAAAATGACCGGCGTGCCTGGATTCATTCGCACGGGACCAAGCGACGTCGGCTCCACGGCAATTCGCTGTGAATACGACGAAGCCGGCAGGACGCGCATGCTCTCCTTGATGACAGCGTCCAGATACGGCAGGCATTCCAGTTCTTCAAGCGTTGGAATATCGGCGGCAACTTTGCTACTCAATTCCGCCTGCAGTTTCTGCAACACATCCGGATGCTGAGATAGCAGAAACAACGTCCAACTGAAAGTATGTGCGGTCGTCAAATGTGCGGCGGCGAAAAGCAGCGTGGCATGACCGGTCAATTGATTGTCAGTAAGTTGCCCCTGCGTCTGTTGAGCCTGAAACAGAAGACTTAACACGTTCTGCTGGTCATGCTTTGTGCTGCGATGCGACTGGAACATTTCGCGAACCGACTGTTCCAGCTCTTCCGCCTGTTGCAGGAGATCGTCATAGCCAAGAGCAAACTGCGGCGACGACACTAATGCGCCCATGCCGATTTCGTGGTTTCGACGAACCCAGCGGTCGATCAGCGCGCCGAGGCGATACGCGAATGC
>JAYTAK010000605.1:0-3779 GCA_043737515.1 Candidatus Kuenenia sp.
AAATCAACAGCCCGCGAGCCACGGGTTGTGCATTCGGTCAGCACCGGCGGCTAGCGCCTTGCCGCTCACAAAACCTCAAATCTGACCGCGCGGAGTATAATTCAATAAAACAACACGCCGCGTGCGGTATCGCACTTTTCGCGCACTGAAAACCCCTTGAACCCCGGCCATTCGCGCCCGCGTCAGCGCTGCCCTCTCAGCGAGGCAACAGACCGCTGCGTTTCTTCGGGGCCACGATGTCGAAGTCCGGTTCTTCCTCAAACGCTGCCTCACGAATTGGACTGCGGAGACTGGAGCGCTGGTCGTCGGTTTCATCGTCCAGGGGTTCACTTGCGTCTTCCTGGACTTCGTCAAAGAAAAATCGGCCATCGGGAGACCGGTTGTCCGGCAACAACGATTCATCAGACGGATTACGGGGTTCGAATTCGGGATCCTGGAAATCATCGCGACGACTTTGTGGTGTTCCATCCAGCAGCGTGTCACATTGTGGGTTTTCGGCGATTGAGCGAACATCGGGCCTCTGCCTCTGTCTCGGTGGAATATCATCATGCATACTTCGGACGTACTCGCCCAGATCAACTTGCGTGAGGCGATCTCCGCCCGGTGGCGTCCAGAGCCCGTCGGCGATCTGGCAGTTGGGTTCGATGCCTCTGAAATTCAACGTGAGTTCGGTCTTTTGAGGCGGAAAGCTGATCTTGACCATATGCGGAATCACATGGCCACCGCATTTTCGATGATTGCTCAACTGCGCCCGCAGCAGATGATCGCCATTGTGATCGACCAGAGAGTGTTCCCGAGCGAAGCCGCGGACCGTATCGACTTTGATCACTCGTCGCAGTGTCTGCCCGCTGGCAGATTCTTCGATCGACACCAGCCAGAGTTCACGCGATCCTGCGGGAGGCTTCTGGATCTGAAAATCTCGTGCATCCAGTGGTTGAATTCCCAGAATCACCATCAGCCATTCGGGGTCCAGTCGAGGAAAATTGCCGGGGACATATTCGAGCAGATGTGAATCCTCGTGGTGCCATGTCATGACAACCGGCTCACCCGGCTTGAAGTACGACCAGCAAAGTTGATCGTTCGATCCGACGTCTGCCATCGCCACAAAATTGTCAGCCGTGAGGCGGAAACTGCGGGGAGCGCTGCAGGACAATGCTCCCGAAAGTTTCTGCGGCAGAGGTAAACCAGGCATGCTGACATGGACTTGTGTCTCCATGCACCGCCAGCCGTGCAGTCCCTTGTTCTGCGAATTCAGATAATCGACCAGATCTTCGCAACTCACTGTGTTTGAAAGCACAGGATCTACATGATGCACGACCGCAGACCTGCCGGGCGTCTGACAGCCGACAAACGTCGCCTGCAGGATCAGCAAGAAGATGATGCGGGTTGAAGTCATGCGGTCCGGATCATCAGCAAAACAGACGGAAATGAAAGCTCATCGCGCGGAATCGAAAGCTACGCCGCGTTGGCGCGCCCGGTGTCAAACAGTTGCTGTTGCAGTCGATCGATCTGTTCTTCGTTGAGTTCTTCTTCCGGCACATCAAACGGACCTTCGCCAGCACTGCCGACCAATCGCATTGTCGGACGGTCGTCGAATTCCACGACTTCTTCCAGGACCAGCCGCCGCTTCCTCAATAACAACAACGCCAGAACGTAGCGATACTGCTGCTGCACGATGTTTGGAGAGTCCGATAGCTGCAGGAAGTAATCGAACAGCGAATCTGCGTCCAGCTTCGGACGACTTGTGACTGTGGACGCAGCGATCACACTCCGCCAGTGACCAATGGCTTCGGGAGGGGGCCCGTCCCAGGCCGCGCTGCTGAAGTCCTGACGCACCATCTGGCCGTCTTTTTCGACCAGCATCGACCAGCAGACGTCCCCCGCTCGAAATGGCAGGCCGGTTTTCGCGCAGCATTTTGCTGCGGGGCGGATATTGAATTCCATTCGTCAATCGCCTCAAATCACGAGTTCACTTGATCGCCACGCTTCCCTGGTGCGTCCGTGTTCTCTTGGTTCGGTCAAGCCGAGCATGGTAACTCAGACATTGTAATTTCGCCAAGAGCGAATCCGTGAGGCAGGCGACGGTGCGACTCAACGCGGGTCTGAGTGAGACCTTTATTTGTAGCCGAAGTCGTAAGACTTCGGTTTGAATTAAGGTCCGCCTCCGAATTCTCACGAATCCGGTTACCCGTCATTCCTGCCCGCGCGACGTATATTGTCAACGACGTCGCCTGCGACTAAGGGATATGACACGTGCGACAAAAGTAGCCATCACTCTCTGAGTGATGAATCCCCCACTGGAAAAAGTGAGCGTTTTCTGGCTCCGTCACTCGGAGAGTGACGCCTACTTTGATTTTTGTCACATAACGCTAAACGAATAATTCAACATCCAATCAGATGGCGAATAATCTGCCAGGCTGACTCATACATCCTCTTCTTCCCAGACTGCCGGTTTATCCTCAGTGTTGAAAAAGCAGCCAAGCACAGGACATGGCGAATTGCCGCACCTCAAATCGCCGAGATATAGTGTGGAAACAGTCGCTTCGACTCTGGTCACCCTGGAATCTGATTTCCTGGCTGCTTCTGAATGCGACTCCTGCCTCCAAATCCCACCTTATTACACGATACACGATCATGAAACCGGAGCGAGTTATGCGGCCATCCGCCGGATTGCTCTGTCTGCTCCTGCTGACAGTCAAAGTCGCTGCCGCTCAAGCAGACGACGCCCCGAGCCCCGCTGGTCAGCCCGCCGCACAGGATTCCGTGCTTGAGCGTGGCCGCGCGATCTATGAATCGCAGTGCATCAACTGCCACGGCGCAAACGGCTCCGGAACAACCGAAGTCCCGGCTCCGATATTTGGCGACCGCCCGACTTCGGATCTGGCAGATCTGGTGACGCGTACCATGCCGGAAGGATCTCCCGCAGACTGCGTGGGTGATGATGCTCGAGCCGTCGCGGAATGGATGCAGCAGCAGTTCTATTCGCCTGAAGCACAGGCGCGACTCAATCCACCGCGCGTTGAATTCAGCCGACTCACGGTTTCACAGTATCGCAATGCCATCGCCGATCTGGGGACGAGTTTCCGGTGGAAAGTTGAGCCCGGTGCGGAACGCGGTCTGAAGGCGGATTATTTCGCCAGCCGGGATTTCAATCGTGATAAGCGCATGATCGAGCGGACCGATGCACTCGTGAATTTCAACTTTGGCGCAGCAAGCCCGGAGGCCGACAAGTTTGCGAACGATGAATTTTCGATTCGCTGGAAGGGGTCTCTCATCCCTCGCGAAACCGGCTGGTACGAATTCACCGTGCATACGGAAAACGGAGCGCGGCTGAATGTGAACGACAACAGGACGCCGCTGATTGATGCCTGGGTTCGATCGGGGCCGGAGATGGATTTCACGGGCTCGCGATTTCTGCTCGCAGGGCGCGTGTATCCGATCGAACTGGAATGGTTCAAATTCAAGGAAGCGACTTCGTCTGTTTCGCTGTCCTGGAAAGCTCCGCATGGAGTGAAGGAAATAATTCCGGCGGCCAACCTGATTCCGGAGAATTCCCCCGAGGTCATGATTGTGGAGTCCCCGTTTCCACCGGATGACCGCAGTGCCGGTTACGAACGCGGCAGCAGTGTTTCAAAGGAATGGGATGAAGCGACGACGTATGCAGCCACCGAAGTTGCCGACAAAGTTGTCGCCGCTTTGCCACGCCTGATTGACGACAAAGGGGACCGCGACGAAAAGCTGCGGACCTTTGCGGCGCAGTTTGTCGAACGGGCGTTCCG
>JAYTAK010000606.1:0-3778 GCA_043737515.1 Candidatus Kuenenia sp.
ACAAGCCCGAAACCTTCGTAACGGGCCGGAGCCACACACAGCGACATGGCAGAATGAAATTGAGGCATGCGATCGTATTCGACTTCACCCAGCCAGACAAAACGCTGCGTGAGCCCTGCTTTTTCGATTCGGGCGACGAGTTGCCGTCGAAACAGTTCATGTTCTGCGGTGGCTTTCCCGGCAATACATGCGGTGAAGGCTGGATACTTCGGCAAAAGACGAATCATGGCATCGACAAACAGATCTGTGCCTTTTTCCGGCCTGATGCGCCCCACCAGCGAAATCCCGTATTTTCCGGGGATTCCCAGTGCCTGCAAGACGGCAGCTCGATTGAGCGCGGGCTGAAAACGATCACAATCGACTCCATGCGGGATCGTGGCCACCACGTTCTCGACATAACCCGCCGCCTCGTCGCTTGTCGCAATAATGGCATCCATCGAAGCCAGGAGCTGTCGGGGAAACCACGAATGTCGCCGCAACGCACAAGACGTCATCACCAGACGAATGCGGCCGCGCAGGACGTGCTTGATCACCAGTCCCAGCAGCATTTCCTTGTTGCGACGAGCGTGCCAGATACGAAAAGGCTTGTTTTTCGGCTGTTTCAGACAGGCCAACACGGCAGCCAGGATGCCGACCGACTGAATTCCGGGCAGTGTCCTTGACGAGACCATCGCCATGGGCTCAATCGAATGGATATGCGGCGCAAGTGTTCTGATCGTTGAGCCGACGCCGGTAATGCGGGGATGCATGTCCGTGACAATCAGGTTCATGTCATCTTCGGCCATCACTGCGAATCCATTCTCCCGTGGGATAAGCTTCCAGCTTGTCAAAATATTATTCCGCGCGCGGCGGAGACGGCTCATTCGTTTAACCGCGTGGGCAACGCCCCGCGCTTTGTATTGAAGATTGAAGATTTCAAATACGAAGTCTTAAACAGAACAATCGCGGCCCGCTGGGCACGCGGTTAAACGAGCCCATGCAAACCGCGTGCGGTATGATTTCAGTGACCTGGCAACTCACACATCACGATGAGAAGATGACAAGCTGGAAGTTTTGTCATTACCCACATCTTTGTGCAGTAGTTCACGAATTACTCGGTTTTTCGTACTCGTACTCAGCCCGCAGTGCGGTACTCGTACTCGATCGAGCCGTTCGAGTACCATTTCATTGAGTACGAGTACGAGTACGATCGGTTGATGATAAATGTGGGTAATGACAAGCTGGAAGCTTATCCCACGATCAAGCCAGTCTATCGGCATTGAGCGAAATCCGTCAACGGCAGAATGAGTGCCCTGAGACACCGCCAGATCACGGAATCCATTGACCTTGACCGGTTCCCGGTAAGTGGGCTACAAGGCTTAAAAAGGGGTCAGGAACCAATAGTGCGGAGCACCCTCTGGGCCATTTGGCTATTGGTTCCTGACCCCTTTTTAAGCCAAGGTGTTGAAGGAACGACACCGCAAAGGATTGCATGATGCAGGATTTTGTTCGAATCGGGTCGTATGTCTGGCCATACCGTCGGCTGTTCGTGCTGTCGGTCGTCTGCGCGATCATTGTGTCTGTGTTCTGGGCAATGAATTTGTCGATCGCATTTCCGGTCGTCAAAGTTTTGTTTCAGAACGACAGTCTGCACGGCTACGTCGATAATGAGATACTGACACTCGAAGATTCGATCAGCGCTGACAACGCACGCCTTGAAAAGATTCCTGCGGACGAGGTGAAGTCGCGTGCGCAGATTCAGTCCCGCGTCGGTGAGCAGTCGCGCAGCCTGCTGCTGTTGACTAAGGTCCGCCGGTCCGTGCTGCCCTATGTGCCGCGGGACAAGTTTGACACGATGGCCATGATTCTGGGAGTGCTGCTGGCCGCCACCTTTCTGAAAGGTCTGTTCATCTATTTTCAGGAAATGCTGGTGGGCAGTGTGGTGCAACTGACTGTCAACGCCATCCGGCAGGATTGCTTCCGATCGGCGCTGCGGCTCGACTATCAGTCGCTCCATCGAATCGGAACCGCGTCATTGATGTCGCGGATGACCAACGACATTGAGCAAATGACACTGGCCATTCGTGTCTTTGGTGTCACGCTCGTCCGTGAACCGTTGAAGGCGGGAGCCTGCACGGCGATGGCGTTCTATGTGAACTGGCGGCTGACTCTGCTGGCGATTACGGTGGTTCCGTTGATGGGACTGGTCTTCAACCTCTTTGGAAAACGTCTGCGACGTGCGTCCCATCGCACGATGGAAAGCATGGCGAGAATCTATGAATGCATCGCAGAAACATTCGCCTCGGCGAGAGTTGTGATTGCCTTCTCGGGCTTTCGAAAACACCGCAAGCAGTTTTTGAAAGCCAATCGAGACTACTACACGGGCTCCATGAAAATCGTGCGTCTCGGTGCCTTGGTTCGCCCGATCACCGAGATCATGGGAGTGCTTGCCGTCTTTGCCGCTCTCGCTCCGGGAGCTTATCTGGTGCTGCGAAGTACGGATTCGATCTTTGGGATCAAGTTGGCCGCTGAGCCGATGGGGATCGCCGAACTTGCGACCCTGTATGCATTACTCGCCGGGACAATGGATCCTGTCCGAAAACTCTCGGGTATCTTTGAACAGGTCAAACGCGGGATGGCCGGCAGTGAACGCGTCTTTGACCTGATTGATGAGACGTCCATCGTGCCTGAGCCAAAGTCTCCGCGGATGATGATTCGGCATTCCTCCATGATTTCGCTGCAGGATGTCTCATTCCGATATGACAGCGCGGAAGCAGAAAGCAATCAGCGACCGCTGGCGCTGAAAAGCGTCTCGCTGGATGTCCGGTTCGGTGAAGTCATCGCCGTCGTTGGCGGAAATGGATCGGGAAAATCCACGCTCCTCAGCCTGCTGCCGAGATTCATGGACCCCGGCGAAGGACGTGTTCTGATCGACGGCGTGGATATTCGGGAACTCCGGACACGGGACCTGCGAAGTCAAATCGGCTTTGTGACTCAGGAAACGCTGCTGTTCAATGACTCGATCTTCGAAAACATTCGCTATGGAAACTCAGCCGCCACCCGTGAGATGGTTCTGGAAGCTGCCGCTCAGGCTCAGGCGGCTGGCTTCATCCGGCAGTTGCCCGATGGCTTCGACACGATCGTGGGAGACAAAGGCGGCAAACTTTCCGGCGGGCAACGTCAGCGCATCGCACTGGCACGCGCGATTCTGAGAGATCCGACGATTCTGATTCTGGATGAAGCCACGTCGGCCGTCGATTCGCAGAGTGAAGAGGTGATTCACCAGGTCCTGAAGGAATTTGCGAAGAATCGAACCGTCTTCATTATCAGCCATGTGCTAAATCGAACTTTCCTGGATCTCGTGACGCGGATCGTGGTCATGGATCAGGGAAAGATTCTGGCGACAGGCGGTCACGATGAACTCATGGACTCGTGTGCGGCCTACCGCGCCTTGAACCAGTCTCAACTGCGTTTGCGAGATGCCGCCTGAAACCGGATTGCAGAAAGCTCGGGTCCACTATGCTGCGATCAACTGAAAGCCCGGCTGAGTCAGTCGTGATCTGGCGTCTGCTGGATGGCCGATCCGGCCATGAGAATCAGGTGATCGGGCTCACGGAAGCGATCTCCAGATCCAGGGCGGTGCAGTTCTTTGACATCTACATCAATCAGAGTCTGAGAGGTCTGCGGAGTCTGATTCCGGGACGACTGTCTTTCGCAAAAAACCTGCCTGCCCCTGACCTGCTGATTGGTGCCGGGCATGCGACTCACCTGCCGCTGCTGACGAGTCAAAAACGCTTCG
>JAYTAK010000607.1:0-8600 GCA_043737515.1 Candidatus Kuenenia sp.
AATGAAGAACAGATGGAAGAACTGGACGATCTGGACTCGGGCACCAACGTGGATATCTGGGACCACAAGATCGCCAAAGATATGCGAGCGCTGGTCGAGATCTTCGCGGAGGTCGTCAGTGAAAATCAGATCGTGGCTCCGTCTGCCAGGCTCTATGCGGCCGACGGCCAGGTGATTAAGAATTTCTCGGACGGCCTGCCTGCCCGCGTCACGTTCGCGCTGCCGAGTAATTCGAGTTACTTTGAACTGGAAGTTGCTGGCGAAAAAATTCGCCAAGCCGTCAAATAGCCGTCTTAATCTTAATCTTAATCGGTTCCCGTTCTCCTTCTCCATCGCTGTCTCCTTCTCCATCTCTGTCTCCGTCGAATTTCGACAACTCTTTCCGGGTCGAATCGATTAAGATTATGATTAAGAGTAGGATTAAGATTATCAGCTCCGAAACGATCAACTGGATCATTACATTCGACTTCAAAACGCCCTTTCAGAGGAGTCTCACCAATGGCTTCACGCCGCCTGCCTGTGTATCTGCTGCTGGACTGTTCGGAGTCGATGGCCGGGACCGGGATCGATGAGATCAATCGTGGAATTCAGACGATCGTGTCTGAACTGCGGAAGAGTCCGATGGCACTCGAAACGGCCTATCTGAGTGTGATCACGTTCTCGCGGTATGCGAAGCAGGAGATTCCGCTGACGGAACTCCTTGTGTTCCAGCCACCGAAGCTGTCGGTTCGGCCAGGCACCGCCTTCGGAACGGCGGTCCAGTTGCTGCTGAAATGCATGCAACGCGAAGTCGTGAAAACCAGTGCGACGTCCAAGGGCGATTACAAGCCTTTGGTGTTCCTGTTTACTGACGGACAACCGACCGATGACTGGGAACCTGCCGTGGCGGCATTGCGGTCAGCGAATCAACCGAAGATTGCGAACATTTATGCCATCGGGTGCGGTCCGGATGTGGATACGAGCGTGCTGCATCAGGTGACGGACATCGTGTTCAAGATGGACGGCATGTCGACCGATGCGTGGCGAAAAGTGTTCGTGTGGATGTCGGCTTCCGTCAGTGCAGCCAGCGTAAAGCTCACCACGGGCGATGGTGTTTCTGCGATTGAGATGCCGCCGTTGCCCGCAGGGCTGGAATATATCCCACCGGGATCGGAATCGTATCACGATCCTGTGCCGCAGCAGGTTTTTCTGCAGGCTCTTTGTCAGAAATCCAGGCAGCCGTATCTGATGCGTTTTGCACGACAGGGCTCTCGAAGTTCATACACAGCGATCTGCTCGCACAAATTGGACGCTGCGTCATCTGGTGACGATGACGTGCTGCCGCCCATCAATTCGGCCCAACTGGATGGTTGTCCTTCGTGTCCTTATTGCAACAACGAGATTGCAGGGACATGTCCGTGCGGAGCGATTTTCTGTGCGGATGCAAAACAGAGTGGTCCCATTGTCTGCCCGAAATGTCGATCGACGCTGGGGTTTGGTGGTAGTGGCAGCTTTGACATTAGTCGCACAAGTGGTTAAATCTTGTTGAAGAAAAAAAGGTCCCCGAACCTTGTGGTAACACATCGGGAGCGAATGGTGAGGCCGGGCTTCTCGAGTTTGGCTGCAGATTGAATCTTTGGTTTGAATGAGGAATTCTCAGCATGTCTCAGGAAGGTCGCCGGTTGCCGGTTTATTTGTTGTTGGATTGTTCGGGCTCTATGTCCGGGGAACCGATTGAGGCGGTTCGGCAGGGTCTCAGGATGCTGGTCTCCGATCTGCGGGGAGATCCGCAGGCTCTGGAAACGGCCTACTTGTCGGTGATCACCTTTGCCAGCAGCGCGCAGCAGGTTTGTCCGCTGACAGAATTGATGATGTTTCAGGAACCGAACCTCGAGGCATCGGGCAGCACATCGCTTGGTGACGCCTTGAAGCTGCTGGAACGCTGTCTGGACAATGAAGTTCGCAAGAGCAGTGCAACGCAGAAAGGCGACTGGAAACCGCTCGTGTTTCTGATGACAGATGGACAGCCGACCGACAACTGGGAAATGGCAGCCGACAGTCTCAAACGGAAAAAACTCGGCAACATCATCGCCTGTGCCGCCGGGTCCGGTGCCGATTCACAGATCCTCAAACGAATTACCGAAGTGGTCGTCGAGATCCATAATCTGCAGCCCGATTCACTGCGGGCATTTTTCAAATGGGTTTCCAGTTCGATCAAAACAACGTCCCAGAGTGTGGCTCAGGTCACAGCCGATGCTGGTCCCGTGAACCTGCCGGCACCGCCGCCTCAGATTCAGATTGTGCCGTAGTAGTTTTGGAGTGCGGGGGCTTGACCCCGCTTTGGGTTTCATGTCGTCCAAATCTTTCTCGTTGGAATATCGGATGGCACCGATCAGTTGCAGTTGGTTGGCAATTTAGGTTGTGTTGCGAAAATTCCCTGACCCTACCGGATTCTATGTGCGTGATTTATGGGAACGTCATTCGTTTAACGGCGAGCCGTAGGCGTAGGCGGCAGAGAACTTCGCGTACGCCTACGGCTCGCCGTTAAACGATCATTCTCCCACGCTCGATTTTTCCTTCAAAACCAATCGTTGAGCTGCACATAGAATCCGGTCGAGTCAGACAATTCCAAAGCTCCGTCAAGCCGGAGCACTCCCAAAAGTAATCCCAAAGGAAATCCCAAAGAATCGAAACATGACTCCCGAACAGAAAAATCTCCTTACGGAAGTCTGGCTTTGGAAACTTGGACTTCTGGAGCCGCGCGACTTGATTCTCTGGAGAGACACATGGCAGAAATTCCGGAATGAACCAGGGTTTCATGAAACCGTGGACAAGATCAGCAAGAGCGTCGCGGTGGAACTCCTGGGCGATCTGCTGAGGCGTCAGTTGACGGACAGCGGGCTGCATTCCGACAGTCAGGCCGTCATTGGGTCAATTCGGAACCTGGCTTCTGACAACAGAAGTCGGCATGAAACCGTTGCGAATATCATTCGAAAGGAATTGAAGCGACCATCTGGAGGTCGAACCGGTGGAACACCACAACCCGTGGTTCCATCACCCGTGCAGCCCGTTGCGGCGGTGAAGCCATTGCCGAACTTGCCTCCTGTGGTGGCGGCGAGACAGACGCCATACACCAACTTACCACCCGTGACAGCAGCGAAACCGACAATGCAACCAACGCCCAATCCACCAAAGCCGACGAATCAAACACCCGCGCCACCAATCCCGGGGCCAATCGCACAAACCCCGCCACCAGTTGCAGCTCAACAACCTGCGAGCCCGCAACCTGCAGTCCCGCAACCTTTGAGTCTCGCCGGATGGGTTCACAAGCCTGTTCCGCCGGACGAACCGGAACCGCACGACGAATACGCGGCCAGCGGTGGCGAATCGCCCGAGAAATTTGAGATTCTCGGGGCGCGTGTCCGCGGCAAGAAGCACAAACATGACGGGACGCACTGCGACGACTGGTTTACGTTTGCCAACTGCGGTCCATGGACGATCCTTGTGGTTTCGGACGGCGGCGGGTCTTACAAATTTTCACGCATCGGCGCGAAAGCGGCCTGCGAAGCAGTGATCGAATCCCTGACCGTCAGCCTACAGGATCATGTGCTCAAACCACGCACGATGTGGGAAGCCGCGAGTTTTCAGGAACCGGATGTTGAACATGTTCGCGAAAGTCTGATCTCAGCGATGATCGCAGCGTGGGACGCAGTGCAGCGCGCTGTGAAGCAGCGCGAATCTGATCCGGCCTACGAAAAAGCTCTGGGACGTCCGTTGACGACAAAGGATCTGTACTGCACGCTCCTGGTGACGGTGCATACCACGGTCCGCCATAACGATCTGGATCGCAGTCTGGTCTTCGGTCTGGCGATTGGTGACGGCATGATGGCTGCCGTGGATGTCGGCGGCAACACACGACTGTTGATGACACCTGACAGCGGTGAACATTCCGGAGAAGTCCGATTCCTCGACCAACGGGAAGTCGATCCGGTGAAGTTGCGAACCAAGATTTTCCCATTGCTCTGTAACCTGCGGGCATTGCTGCTGATGACAGACGGCGTCGCCGACGACTATTTTCCAAATGACCCCGGCATGACATGGCTTTACGGCGATTTGGTGCTGAACGGCATTTTGCCGGTTCCGGTCGGTACAGATTCCGATCTGAAGAATGCATTGAACGGCACGACCGTGACCTCCGAAGCCGATCTGGCGGCAGTGAACTGCATCCACGAAATCGAACTGCCCAACCCGGATCAGTCCATGCGAAAGGAGCGTGTGCTGTCACTCGCTTCGCTCGCAGAAAAACTTGGATTGCCTGCCGAAGAGGTTGTGCGGCGGATCTCACTGATTGCAGCCGTGCGGCGCAAGGGCGATTCTGCCGAGCCGACGGCACCGGAAGCGTTGCTCGAGAAGTGGCTGGACTCCTATCATGTGCGGGGATCGTTTGATGACCGTACCCTGATCGTCATGCATCGCCAGGAAATGCCGTGAAGGTTGAAAAAGCAACACTCAAGGACGGTCGAACACTCGACTACATGATGGTTCCTGACCCACCGTCGGGAACCATGAAGGAAGTCTATTTCACGCCCGATCGCAAGTCCGTGGTCTGCTTCTATAAGGATCCGACGGCTGGCAGAGACCCGAGTCGCGTGCAGCGGCTGGAGTCCATTATCGGCAAGTACAATCCGACCGTGCCGAAAGCTCAGGGCGGAGGTGCCGCGAGCGATGTCGATGCGGCTTATTATCGCAACTTCTTTTGCTGGCCGACGGCGGTCGTGACCAAACCGCGATTCGGCCTGATCACGCCGGCGTATCCCGGAAACTTCTTCTTTCAGTCCGGACCGTGGAAGGGACAGGAAAAGAACGGTGCCTGGTTCATTCAGCCAAAGACACGCAGCTATCTGGAAAAACTCGCACCACAGGAAGTTGGAGACTGGCGAAGTTACCTGCGGCTGTGCATTGAAATGTCCCGAGCCGTCTCGCGGCTGCATCAGGCCGGTCTGGCGCATTCGGACCTGAGCAATAACAACGTGCTGGTCGATCCCCTCAAGGGATCGAGCGTGGTGATTGACATTGATTCGCTGGTGGTGCCCGGTTTGTTCCCTCCCGATGTGCTTGGCACAAAAGGGTACATCGCGCCGGAAGTCTTATCGACGATCAGTCTTCCATTCAAGGACCCCAATCGAAAGCATCCCAGCGCGCGATCTGACGAACATGCACTGGCCGTGTTGATTTACCAGTACCTGCTGCAGAGACATCCGCTGGAAGGCCGTCGGATTCCGAATGCCAACTCCGCCGAGGAACAGGACTTCCTGACCTACGGTCCGCAGGCGCTGTATTGCGAACACCCCAGTGACAAATCCAATCGCCCCGACGCAGCACAGCATACGCCGGTTTCAGCCGTGGGACCGCTGCTGACCGACCTGTTCCAGCGCGCTTTTGTCGATGGCATTCTGAATGCGAATCGACGGCCAACGGCTAGTGAATGGGTCAAGGGACTTGTGAAGACATGGGATCTGACAATACCCTGTGCGAATGCGGCGTGCCCTCAGAAGTGGTTTGTGATGACCGCCGCGCAGGGTGTCAAGTGTCCGTATTGCGGCACGAAAGCCTTTCAGCCGTCGCCCGTCCTGAATTTTCGCACAGAAGGTCGCCCTGGTCAGTGGATGCCGGACGGCACACTTGCCGTTTATAATGGAGCAACAGTGTTCAAGTGGCATGTGTTTGCCAACTCATTCCCCGGTCCCGATTCCGACCGCACACCTCAGGCGTCATTCCAGTGGGACGCAGGAAAGTGGGTCATGCTCAACCAGAACCTACCATCGCTGACGTCGCCTGGCGGAAATCGTGTACCGCCGGGGCAAGCCGTGGTGCTGCTGCCGGGCGCCAGAATTCGACTGTCGCAGGAACCGAATGGTCGAATGGCCGAAGTTGAAATGCGTTAATCGAATTCCAGGGGCGTTGCCTCAGGCTGACATAGGACCGATGCGTTGGGCCTGAAGACAGATTCTGGAATACTATTCAAAACCGATGAGGGTTTAGGAAATCGAGCGGCCGTCGCCTTAGCCTCTCGTGCAAATCGTTTGCGAGCCGCGGCACTGACAGCCAGTTGCGGAGCGAGCACTTTCACCGCGACGAGCCGCTTCAATTCCGGCTGATAGCCTTTGAGCACGACGCCCATCCCGCCATGGCCGATGACTTCCTGGATCTCGATGTCACCCAGTCGGCCGATGTATTCCGCCGATGACGATGGTTCCAGACACTCGACCGCAAAGTCCGTTGCGGAGTCGTGATCGTTCGCGTGTTGAACGCCGACGCCGGAGTGACTCACGTCACTCGACAGACAGGCAGCCTTCAATGTCGTCCCGACTCGCGCCCAGGCCGTCGGTCGGCCAGCGAGCTTTTCCCACTCACGCTGGCAGGCAGCACACGCGGAAAGGTGCGCCGATAGCGATTCCTCTTCCGCCTCAGTGAGGCGATCATCGAGTGATCGGCGGAGAAGGGTTGGGTCACAGTTCATCGACAATTCTCGATCGTAGGGTGGGACCAGCAAGCAACGCGAGCGCCGGCCCACCATGTGCGAACCTGCAAAACGGTGGGCCGGCGCGGCTTGTCAGCCGCTGGTCCCACCCTACTTTGTTGGAACCGCAGACTTCGTTCATTCCTCATAGAGCACCTCCTCGATATGACTGCGGATGCGGGCGAAGATGCGGCTGCGGGACATGTAGATACTTCCAGTGGAGACGCCAAGTTCTTCAGACACATCCGCCACGGACCGGCCCTCGATCTGCGTTTCCCAGAAGGCTCGCCAGGACGTTTCGCGGAATTCTACTCGCACCAACTCTGCCGCCCAGAGGATCAGTTCCTGCTCGTAGCGCTTCGCCTGCTGAGCATCGATCGATGCATCCGGCATCTCTTCGGTCAGCGTCAGGAAGTCCGAGCCTCCCTGTCCCGTGATCTGCTTCCGTTCCCGCATCATAAACTTGATGACCACATTCCGCGCCACCCGCCCCAGCCAGCGCCGGAACGAAGCCACTTTGCCATCGGGCTTCCAGCCATCGACAGACCTGGCAATCGCGATCAGAAGCTGCTGACTCACATCCGCCACATGCCGATCCGGAGTTCCCTGCTTTCGCACCAGACGCATAAGAAACGGTTCATACGCGCACACGAACTCCGTCCATGCGAGATCGTTTCGCTGGTCCTTCAGGCGGACGATCAGGCTGTGACGAGTTTCCGGCGGTCGCATCGGACCCTGCAGAAAAGGGCAAAACAAGGTGGAGCAGAAAACCCCATCCATTGTAGTGAGTCCTCAAGCCGGGCAGGAACTCACGCAGAAAAGTAAAAGAATGCGAAAAGAATCCCACGAAAACTGTTTAACGCAAAGCCGAAGGTGCCGGCGTCTGCGGGCAGCTCCGCCATGGACAGCCTTGCGCAAGACACCTACGCCTGCGGCTTGCCGTTAAACGACTGAACGATTCGCCTGACGATCATCTACCGGGACCGTGGCTGCGTTCGCGGAGTTGCGCGATCTTTTGCTCAAGCGTCTCATGCCGGGCATCGTGCCAGCCATCTTAACATTTCCGTTTGCGTCAGGGAGGCAGCCTGGTGATCTGCCTCGATCACGGTCTACGTGTACGATGCGGTTGCCGGAACGTTGTTGGGCTCCTGGGCGGCCACCAGTGTGAACAATCCGGAAGACATCGCCACCGACGGCACGGACATCTGGAATTCATTTGGCTACGGGAGCATTCGGGACTTTTTTTCTAGCCACGAAACAACACAAAAAGCCCAGCGCGGGCTTCGCCCGCAACCCATCGTAGAAGTCGTGACACAAGCACAGTGTTGTCATTCACGCAGGAAGACATGTGGCAGAAAAATGAATCGCAAAAGGATCTCAATTCGTGTTCTGCATTTTTCTGCCCCTCATTTTTCTGGCAGACCTGACTTCAGCAATCAGACGCCTGAGAATCTGCGCGAGAAAACAAGAATTCAACTGTTAGTAGTACAAAGAAGGCAAAACACGATCCATGCATTGAGTGATTCTTTGTGACTTTTGTGCCTCTTCGTGGCTAGAAAACAACACCTCCTGTCGGGCTGTCAGACTCCAGAATGGTGAAGTCGCATGTACGTACAACGGAAGTTTAATCATGGAACCCAAGTGGCATTCTCGCTCTTAATTGCAGTGCAGATTCCCAACAACTAAGCGGGCCATTGTTTTTATTCAGGCGTGGGGCGTTCTCGGTGCCAACATTGGCCGAAATCGTCGTCCGAAGAAGACAGGACGACCATGCACCGGCGTTGATGTTATTTCGCCGATTCCAGATCGTTCGAAAAAGCCCGTCCGCCCGTTCCTTCTCCCGCGCCAGCATCAGATGGGAGTGGCACTTTATCCTCAGGGTTGAAGAAACGACCGTCGTTGGCACCTGCAGGCTTTTCGAAATCATCCACTTTACCGGGGGTGGTGCCCGGAGTGCTGAATGTTGAGCCACTTGGTTCATACAGCGGAGCATTGGACTGGGGCACGACGATTGTGCCGGACGGCGCAAAGTTGCCCTGCGGTCCGTACATTTGCTGGCCGTATGGCCCCTGCTGGTACATCGGCGGATACATACAGCCTG